>NZ_JAMYSE010000006.1:0-176664 GCF_040321795.1 Mesorhizobium sp. M0244
CCCGCGGAGCCGCCCGCCCAGCCCCAAGCCGGGGCTAGGCCCTGGTCACCGCCCCGGAGCTTGGCGCGGGCGCGCCCGCCGACACGGGGTGAGGATTTGTCGTCACGGCGCAGCGCAGGGCCCACGAACAGGAATGCAGCCCCTTCAACAAGTTCGACCAGCGTCTTGGCGCGCTCCTTCAAGCCCGGCAAAGCGGCAAGCAATTGCGCCTTGCGTCTGTCGTCGAGGCGCGCGGCGATCGCCGGACCGCCTTCGAGATAGGGCAGAGTGGCGATGAAGATATCGAGCAGCGCCGCGTCATTCATGCGGCGCATATGCACGCCGTTCAGCGCCTCGAGCTTGGCGAAGTCGAAACGGGCGGCGCCCTTGTTGACGTCGCCGATGTCGAACCATGCAATCATGTCGGCGATCGACATGATCTCGTCGTCGCCATGGCTCCAGCCAAGCCTCGCCAGATAGTTGAGCAGCGCCTCCGGCAGGTAGCCCATGGCGCGATAAGCCTCGACGCCGAGCGCACCGTGCCGCTTCGACAGCTTGGCGCCGTCGGCACCGTGGATCAGCGGGATATGCGACATCGACGGCACCTCCCAGCCCATGGCGCGATAGATCACCGTCTGGCGGGCGGCGTTGGTCAAATGGTCGTCGCCGCGGATGATGTGGGTGACGCCCATGTCGTGATCGTCGACGACGACGGCATGCATGTAGGTCGGATTGCCGTCCGAGCGCAGAATAATGAAATCATCGAGATCCTTGTTGGGGAAGCGGACCTCGCCTTGCACGAGATCATGCACCACCGTCTCGCCGTCTGTCGGCGCCTTGATGCGGATCGCCCCCTTTGCGCCGGCCGGCGCCTCCGACGGGTCGCGGTCGCGCCAGCGGCCGTCATAGCGGGGAGGCAGCCCCTTGGCCCGCGCGCTCTCGCGCATTGCTTCCAGCTCGGCAGGCGTCGCATAACAGTAATAGGCTTTGCCCATGCGGACGAGCTCCTCGGCCACCTCGCGATGGCGCGGCGCGCGCTCGAACTGCGACACCGGCTTCCCGTCCCATGTCAGGCCCAGCCAGGAAAGCCCGTCGAGAATGGCCGCGGTTGCCGCATCGGTGGAGCGCTCGCGGTCGGTGTCCTCGATGCGCAGCAGCATCGTGCCGCCTGTGTGCTTGGCATACAGCCAGTTGAACAGCGCCGTGCGCGCGCCGCCGATATGCAGGTAGCCGGTGGGCGAAGGGGCAAAACGGGTGACGACCTTGTCGGGCATGGAACTCTCAGGCAGGCGAAGGAAGTGGGTTTGCGGACTTTCGCGCGTTGCGCGTTCATGTAGCATAGGGGGTCGAGGGCGCAAGGGGCAGACCCGATGGCTGTGCGAGGCCGGGTTGCAGGCAAGGGCGAGGACGCGGTCAACGGCGTCAGCGAACGTTTGCTGTTTGCCACGCCCCTGCCTGTCCTGCCGGCACCGGCATCGCTGCCCGCTCCGCGCATTGATCCCCGGATCCTGCCGGCGGGCGATCCAGCAACGGTTACGGTGCCTGCGGTCGAGCCCATCGTGCGTCTGCGCCGGCGCTGGCGGCTCCTTGCACCGTCCAGCATCCGCAAGGGCGTAGCCTCGGCGGCCGGCCTTGAACTCGACCGCGGCGTCGCCTTCTTGCTGGTGCCGGTGTTCCTGGCATGCGGGGTGGTTGTGTATTTCTCGCTGGCGGTGGAGCCGTCCTTTCCACAGCCGATCGCAATCGTGCTCCTCGCGGCGCTTTGTGCCGTCCTCTCGCGGTCGTGGCCCAGAACCCGCCTGTGCTTCATGGTGGCGTTGCTCTGCGCGCTTGGCGTGCTTGCCGCCAAGTTCGAGACCTGGCGTGTCGGAACGCATATGCTCGGTTCCGAAATCTCGACGCGGCTGACGGGTCGCGTCGTGTCGTTCGAGCCCATGGCGAGCGGCCGCATCAGGCTGACGATCGACGTGATCTCGACCGCCCGGCCGACACTGCGCTACATGCCGGAACGGGTCCGCGTTTCGGCGATGAAGATACCGGCTGAGCTGACCGCAGGTTCCGAGATCACCGGCTATGTGCGGCTGCTGCCGCCGACCGGCCCGGTGCGGCCCGACAGCTACGACTTCTCCTTCGACAGCTATTTTGCCGGTATCGGCGGCAGCGGCTTTTTCCTCGGCAATCCAAAAGTCGTGCCGTCGGGCGGCATGCCGCTTGCTGCGCGGCTTTCTTCGGCGGTCGAGGATGCCCGCGAATCGATCGCCGACCATATCCGCAGCCGCATCGGCGGCGCCGAGGGGGAAATTGCAGCCGCGCTGATCGTCGGCGTGCGCGCCGGCATTCCCGAGGAGATCAACGAAGCGATGCGGCGTACCGGCATCTACCACATCATCTCCATCTCAGGGCTGCATATGGCGTTGGTCGCCGGCACCATCATGGCCCTCCTGCGCGGCGCCTTTGCGCTGTTTCCCAACTTCTCATCGCGACGGCCGGTCAAGAAATATGCCGCAGCCGCCGCGCTTTTTTCGATTGCGGCGTACCTCGTCTTTTCCGGCATCGTGGTGGCGGCCGAACGCAGCTTCATCATGCTGGCGGTGATGCTTATCGCCGTGCTGTTCGACCGGGCCGCGCTCACCATGCGCAATCTGGCGATCTCGGCCATCGCGGTCATCCTGGTGTCGCCGCACGAGGTGGTCGGTCCGAGTTTCCAGATGTCCTTCGCCGCGACTGCGGCCCTTGTCGGCGCCTATGCCGGCTGGTCCGATTACCGCGCCGGCAGGGCCACCACGCCGCCACCGCGGCGGTCGCCGCTACGCTTCGCCACCCGAAAGGTTCTGTTGGGCATGGGCGGCCTCGCGATGACCTCGATCATTGCAGGGGGCGCCACGGCGCTTTTCGCTATATGGCATTTCCAGCGCGTGGCGCCGCTCAGCCTGTTCGCCAATCTGGCGATCATGCCCATTGTCTCGCTGGTCGTCATGCCTTGCGCGGTCCTCAGCGCGCTGGCGATGCCGTTCGGCGCGGATGGGCCTTTCCTCTATGTGATGGGCAAGGGGCTGACGGCGATGATCGCCCTGTCCGGATGGATCTCCGAGCGCTCGCCGATCGACGCGGTCGGGCTGATTTCGCTGAGATCGGTCCTTCTGGTGACGATCGGTCTCATAATTGCCAGCATGGCCACGACCTGGCTGCGGCTCGCGGCACTTCCTTTCGCGCTCGCCGGCTTGCTGACGACTACGCAGACGCGCGCACCCGACGTATTGATCTCGGAGGACGCACGGCTGGTCGCGCTGCCGATCGGCAGCGGTGAACTCGCGGTCAACCGAGCACGCCCGAATGAATTCACCATCGACAACTGGAAACGCGCCCTGACCTCCGAGGCCATCGTCGCGCCGGAAACACCGGGAAAGAACGACCCGCAATTCGACATTGCCGACCCAGCCGATCTGCCAGCGGGCATGCCTTTCATTTGCACGGAGGGCCTCTGCCTTGCCCGCCATCCATCCGGTGCGATTGTCGCGCAAGCCAAGGACCGGGATACTGCGCGGCCAGCCTGTGCTTTTGCCAGTTTGATCGTCATCGACGACGCCACCGCCCATAACCCCTGCTACTACGACCGGCTGGTCCTCGTCGTCACCAAACGGCAACTGGCGCGCGCGGGAAGTGCCGCCGTGTATTTCGATCCACAAGCGGCAACGCGCGCAGAAATCCGCTTCGCGGTCGAAAAATCATACCGGCCCTGGCATATGCAGCGGAAGTTTTCACGCGAGGCCAGAGGCCTGCCGCCATATCGCAAGGCCGACAAGCCTAAAGCCGGCACCACACCCAAGGGCGCAACTCAGTAGCGGCGGATCAGCCCGACGAGTTTGCCTTGCACCTTGACCCTGTCTGGCCCGAAGATGCGCGTCTCATAGGCCGGATTAGCGGCTTCCAGGGCGATCGAGGCGCCCTTGCGGCGGAACCGCTTCAGCGTCGCTTCCTCCTCGTCGACCAGAGCCACCACGATCTCACCGGGGCTCGCCGTATCGGCATTGCGGATGATGACCGTGTCGCCGTCGAAAATGCCGGCCTCGATCATCGAATCGCCTTTGACCTCAAGCGCATAATGCTCGCCGCCCATGATCATGTCCGGCGGCACGGAGATCGAATGCGTCTGGTGCTGGATGGCGTCGATCGGCACACCGGCGGCGATGCGGCCCATCACCGGGATCGACACGGCGACGACGACATCGTCGTCATTGCCGGCTGCAGGGACGCGCGACGATGTCGGCTTGCCTTGCCGTCCCAGGCTGCCCTGCCCAGGACCGCCTTGCCCAAGACTGCCCTGGATGACGCTCGGCGAGAACTTGCGTGCCGCATTGAGGCCTGGGGCGATCGAGTCGGGCAGGCGCAGCACCTCCAGGGCACGGGCCCGGTTGGGCAAACGGCGAATGAAGCCGCGCTCCTCCAGCGCCGTTATCAGCCGGTGGATTCCTGATTTGGAAGCCAGGTCGAGCGCTTCCTTCATCTCGTCGAAGGAGGGCGGGATACCGCTTTCCTTAAGCCTTTCGTGGATGAACATCAGCAGTTCGTGTTGTTTGCGTGTCAGCATAGCGACCCCCAACAGAATCAGAAAAACAAACCCAGAACAAACACTATCTGTTCCATTTGTGTTCCGCAACTGTTTAAAGTTTAATGAATGTGTTGACGGTTTGTTCAGCGTAACATCAGCACGTCGCAGGGAGCATCCGCCGCCGCGGCGGGTGCGAACGGTGCGCGAACGATCAGCCCGTTCGCATCGGCCAGCATTTTCAGCATTGAGGAATCCTGAATGCCGAACGGCGTCGCCACCAGCGTGCCGGCGTCGTGCCTGACAACAGCCCGCACATAATCCTGCCTGAGATCATTGGCCGGCATGGCAGCGCCGAGCCGCGCCCGACGTATATCCTGCTGAAAGGCCCGGCCGCCGAGCCGCGCCAGCAGCGGCTTCAGGAAGAGCTGGGTGCCGACCAGGCTTGCCACCGGATTGCCGGGCAGGCCGATGCAGCGGATGTCGCCCAGCCGCCCGAACATCAGCGGCTTGCCGGGCCGCATGGCGATCTTCCAGAAATCGAGGGTCATGCCTTGCCCGGTCAGCACGTCATGGACGAAGTCGTGGTCACCGACCGAGGCACCACCCAGCGTGACGATGACATTCGCGCCGGCCTTCACCGCCTTTGTCACCAGCGCAGCGATCGCCTCCTTGCGGTCCGGCGCGATGCCGAGATCGAGCGCGCGCGCGCCGACCGACTGTGCGGCGGCGGCGACGCCATAGGCGTTTGACGAGATGATCTGGTCGGGGCCAAGCTCGCTGCCCGGCGGCAGCAATTCGTCGCCGGTGGCGATGATGGCGACCAGCGGCCGCTTGACCACGCAGACCTCGGGGTGGTTGGCCGATGCTGCCAGTGACAAGGCCGCCGGATCTAGCAGGCGGCCCTGGCCCAGCAGGACGTCGCCCTTGGCGAAATCAAGCCCGAGGCGGCGGATGTTGCGCCCTTGCACCGTCGGCTCCGTCACTTCGACGCTGCCGCCGCCGAGGTCGCGGACGTTCTCCTGGATGACGATGGTGTCGGCGCCTTCGGGAAGCGGCGCGCCGGTAAAGATGCGTACGGCTTGCCCTTGCTGCACCGCCCCGGCAAAGCCGCGTCCGGCTGGCGCCATGCCGATCACCGAAAGCTTTGCTGGTAGGGACGCGATATCGGCGGCCCGCACGGCATAGCCGTCCATGGCGGAGGCATTGAACGGCGGCTGGGTGCGGAGCGCCACAACCGGCTCCGCCAGCACGCGGTCTGCGGCATCCAGCAGTGCGACGCGTTCGCCCGGCAGCGCTGCTGCGCCGTGCAGCAGGCGCTCGAGCGCCTCGGCAACTGGGACCAGCGCCATTATCGGCCCGCCCCGGTGGTCCCATCTCCGGTGACCCCGGTGACCTTGTAGTCGCCGGATTTGCCGCCGGTCTTTTCAACCAGCCTGATGCCGGAGATAACCATGGCACGGTCGACCGCCTTGGCCATGTCATAGATCGTCAGGCAAGCTACCGAGACGGCCGTGAGCGCCTCCATCTCGACTCCGGTCTTGCCGGTAACGCGGGTCAGTGCTGTCACCTTCAGGCCGGGCAGCGCCGCGTCCGGCTCGATATCGACGGATATCTTGGTCAGCAGCAGCGGATGACAGAGCGGGATCAATTCATGCGTCTTCTTGGCCGCCATGATACCGGCGATGCGCGCGGTGCCCAGGACATCGCCCTTCTTGGCATCGCCGGCGAGGATCATGTCCAGCGTCTCGGGCCGCATCGAGACGAAGCCCTCTGCGACTGCCGTGCGCACCGTCTCAGCCTTGTCGCCGACATCGACCATGTTGGCTTCGCCCTGTGCGCCAAGATGGGTGAGGGCGGCCGCCATCCTCAGACCGCCTTAGAGCGACGTGCGTCCGTTTGGACGCACAAAGTACGCTCTAACACTTTGAATCTATGCATCGTGCTCTCCGAAAATCGACTCCGATTTTCGGGCCGATGCATTGGCCGGCGCCTTGCCCGTCAAAAGCAGGCGCGTTGCCGCGGTCACGTCCTGTTGACGCATCAGGCTCTCGCCGACCAGGAAAGTGGCGATGCCGCTCCGCTCCAGCCGGCGGCAATCCTCATGCGAAAAGATGCCGCTCTCGCTGACCAGCAGGCGGTCGGCCGGCACCATTGCGGCCAGCCGTTCCGAGGTCTCGAGGCTGGTTTCGAAGGTCCGCAGATTGCGGTTGTTGATACCGATCAGCCGCGACGACAGCCGCAGCGCGCGTTCCATTTCGGCCTCGTCATGCACCTCGACCAGCGCGTCCATGCCGAGCTCGAAAGCTGTCGCTTCGAGTTCCCTTGCCACCGCGTCGGCGACGCTGGCCATGATGATCAGGATGGCGTCGGCGCCCCATGCCCTGGCCTCGTAGACCTGATAGGGGTCGAACAGGAAATCCTTGCGCAAGGCTGGCAACTCGACGGCAGCGCGCGCAGTGGTGAGGAATTCGGGCGCGCCCTGGAAGGAGGGTGCGTCGGTCAGCACCGAAAGGCAGGCGGCACCGCCTTTCGCATAGGCCCTGGCCAGCGCCGGCGGATCGAAATCGGCGCGGATCAGGCCCTTGGACGGGCTTGCTTTCTTGATTTCGGCGATCAGCGCGAACCTGCCGGATTTGCGCCTGGCCTCAAGAGCGGAGAGAAAGCCGCGCGGCGCATCGGCGTCCTTGGCCCGCGCCTTGATCTCGGCAAACGGCGCGCGCGCCTTGGCCGCCGCGATCTCGTCGCGCTTGTAGGCCTCGATCTTGCGCAGGATATCGGACATAGCCCTAACCGTTCGAAATCTCGACCAGCCTGTCGAGCACTTTCAGCGCGCGGCCGCTGTCGATGGCCTGCGCCGCCGTCACCATGCCGTCGGCAAGCGTCGTCGCCTTGCCGGCCACCACCAGCCCGGCGCCGGCATTCATCAGCACCGTATCGCGAAAGGCGCCGGCAGCGCCGCCCAGCATATCGCGCAGCGCCTGGGCATTGTGGGCGGCGTCGCCGCCGCGCAACTCGTCCTTGGTGTGACGCTTCAGCCCGACGGCTTCCGGCGTCAGCATAAAGCTGCGGATCTCGCCGCCGGACAGTTCGGCGACCTGCGTCTCGCCGGTGGTGGTGATCTCGTCATAGCCGTCGCCATGGACGACCCAGGCGTGGTCGGCACCAAGCGCCTTCAACGTTTCTGCCACCGGCATGATCCATTCGGGCAGGAACACGCCGACCATCTGCCGTCTGACACTGGCCGGATTGGAAAGCGGGCCCAGCAGGTTGAAGATGGTGCGGGTGCCGAGCTCGACCCGGATCGGGCCGACATGCTTCATCGCCGGGTGATGCGCCGGCGCGAACATGAAGCCGACTCCGGCCTCTTGGATGCAGCGGCCGATCGTCTCCGGAGGGATGTCGATCTTGACGCCCAATGCGATCAGCACATCGGCGGCGCCGGTCAGCGAGGACAGTCCGCGGTTGCCGTGCTTGGCGACGGGCACGCCGCTGCCGGCGATGACGAAGGCGGATGCGGTCGAAATGTTGACGCTGTGCGAATTGTCGCCGCCGGTGCCGACAATGTCGATGGCGCCCTCGGGGGCGTCGACGCGCAGCATCTTGGCGCGCATGGTGGCGACGGCGCCGGAGATCTCGCTGACCGTCTCACCGCGCACGCGCAATGCCATCAGGAAGCCGCCGATCTGGCCGGGTGTGGCGTCGCCGGACATGATGATGTCGAAGGCCTCGCGTGCCTCCTCGAAAGAAAGGGCGCTGCCGGCGGCGACCTTGGCGATGTGATTCTTCAGCGCGCTCATCTGGCCAGGGCTTGGGTTACGGCCGTCTGATCGATGCGGACGTCATATTGCGTCTGCAACTGCGCCACCAATTGGTCGAGCAGGTCGTCGGACATACCGGAGGTGAAGGATTTCTGAGCGTCCTGGGGTACTGAGCTGGCGTCGGCCCCGGCAGGCTCGAACACCTCGGCGACCTTGAACAGGATCTGTCCGTCGCCCGTAGGCGAGGGGATCAGCCCGGTCCCGCCTTCGCCGACGCCGAACATCGCGGCGGCCCCTTCCTTGCCGAAATCGACGTCGTCAGCATCGCGCTTGACGCCGCGCTTGGTCTGCTTTTCGAGCTTGAGCTCACCGGCGATCACCTCGAGCGTGGTGCCAGCCTTGAGACGCTTCTCGAGCTCTTGCGCTTTTGCGGTGAGCCGTTTGGTAGTCTCCGCCGCGGTCCAATCGGCCACGACCTTCTGGCGGACTTCATCCAACGTGCGGTCACGGGCCGGCGTGATCGCGCTCACGTCGTAGAAGACGAAGCCGTTATCGGCGGTGGTGAGACCTTCATTGTCGGTTCCGGGTTCGGATTCGAACACCGCCTTGATGAGCTGTGGCGATTCCGGCAGGTCTTTGACGATGGTTCCATCCGGCCGTTGGCCGGTGCGGTCGATGGCGTCGATGGTGACGACCTTCAGCTTCAATTTGGCGGCTGCCTCAGCGAGCGAACCGCCCGAGGCGCGCGTATCCTCGTAATTGTCGTGCACGTCCAACAAGATGCGGCTTGCCTCGCCTAGAGCCAGGTCCTTGCGGATCTGCTCGGACACTTCGGCCCGCGGCTTCACCACTTCGGGCTTGATCTCGGTGACGCGCAGCAGAACGGGGCCGAAGGCGCCTTGTACGACCGGACTGACTTCATTGACGTTGAGCTTGAAGGCAGCATCGGCAACCGCCTTGTCGGCGATCTTGTCCTTGGCCAGCGTGCCGAGCAGCGTGTCGGCCGGCGTCTTGCCTTCGGCGGCGACGATCTTGTCGAAGGTCGCGCCGGTCTTGAGCGAATCGAGCGCCGCCTTTGCGGCATCAGGCGTTTTGAACACAAGCTGCTCGATGGTGCGCATCTCCGGCGTGGTGTAGCGCGCCTTGTTCTTGTTGTAGTCGTCGCTGACCTGTTGGTCGGTCACTGCGCTCAAATCCATGATGTCTTCCGGTTCGAGCCTGACATAGGAGAACTTGCGGTATTCGGGCGCGGCGTAGGTTTTCTTGTTTTCCCCGAAATAGGCCGAAAGCACGCTGTCGGACGGCGCTTCTATCGGTTCGACAAGCGATTTCGGCAAGGTCAGGTAGTCGATGGTGCGATCTTCGCCGCGGTAGAGCGCGACCGCCCTGAAGAATGTATCCGGGGCCTTGAGGCCATCCGAAACCGCCTCGACGATCTGCTGGCGGACCGCCACCTGGGCGCGGTTCTTCAAATAGTCTTCCGGCCGCATGCCGATCTGCCGAAGCAGATACTCGAAGGTTCTCCTGTCGAAGGTTCCGCCAGGCCCTTTGAACGCCGGGTCTTCACGCGTCAGTTCGGCGAGCCGGTCCTTGGACAGGCCGAGGCCGAGCTTGCGGGCCTGCTCGTCGAGCACGGCGCCGGACACGAGTTGCGCCAGAACCTGGTTGTCGATGCCGAGCGCCGTCGCCTGCTCACGGCTGATGCGCTGACCGAATTGCTGCGACATGACGCTGAGCTGGCGATCATAGGCGAGGCGGTATTCGTTGATCGAGACCTTGGTGCCCCCGGCCGTAATCACGGCGTCATGGCCGGCAAAACCGCCCATCAGCCGCCCCGAGATGCCCCAGATGGCGAAGCTCAACACCAGCAAGGACAGCAGCAGTTTCGCGACCCAGGTCCCCGCCGCGCTTCTCAACATACCAAGCATGAGTACTTCCGATTTTTGCGCATTTCGCATGCGCCGAGTCTGAAACAAGCGCAATAGCGCCCTTCCTGCTCACTGTCGATTGCTTTGTGGCCTGATTTTGATAGTGAGGGCCAGCCGAAAGTTGCCCGGAGAAACAAATCCCATGACGCCTGGAATTCGCCCGCTCGTCGCCGGCAACTGGAAAATGAACGGCACCAGCGCCTCGCTCAACGAGCTCAGGATGATCGGCAACGGTTTCATGAGCGGGCTCGACGCAGAAACCGAAGCGGTGGTCTGCGTGCCGGCGACCTTGCTTGCGCATGCCGCCGAGATTTTGTCGCGCACGCCGGTCCGCGCCGGCGGCGAGGATTGCCACACCGAGGAAAGTGGCGCCTATACCGGCTGTATTTCGGCCGAGATGCTGAAGGATGCAGGTGCCAGCCATGTCATCGTCGGCCATTCCGAATGCCGTGCCGATCGCAAGGAGGACGATGCCATAGTGCAGGCCAAGGCCTCCGCCGCATGGCGCGCCGGGCTGGTGGCCATCATCTGCATTGGTGAGACAAGAGCCGAACGCGAAGCAGGAGCCGCGCTCGACGTGCTGTCGCGTCAGGTTGCGGGCTCGGTTCCGCCAAATGCCACGGCTTCCAACGCCGTTATTGCCTATGAGCCGGTATGGGCGATCGGCACCGGCTTGACCCCGACCGCCGCCGACGTCGCCGAGGCGCATGCACATATCCGCGAAGAACTGGCGCGGAAGCTCGGCAATACGGCAGCCAAGATGCGCATTCTCTACGGCGGCTCGGTCAAGCCGTCCAACGCCGTCGAGCTGCTCGGCGTCAGGAATGTCGACGGCGCGCTGGTCGGCGGCGCCAGCCTGAAGGCGGCGGACTTCCTCGGCATCGCGGAAGCCTATCGAAATGTCGCTTGATACCGGGACTGCTTCCTGGATTTGAGCGGACGGCCGGCGCCGAAATCGTTGCAAAGGACGCATTGCTTCCCATATTCCGGCCACGGGCTTGGAAATGCCGTCAAAGCATTGTATTGAGCCGCCTCCAAATCAGCGGCCGCGCAAGGCCTTGCCAGGATAAATTATGGAAACCGTACTGATCGTCGTCCACCTCATGGTCGTGCTCGCGCTTGTCGGCGTGGTGCTGCTGCAGCGCTCCGAAGGCGGCGGCCTCGGCATCGGCGGCGGATCGGGCTTCATGACCGCGCGTGGCGCCGCCAATGCGCTGACGCGGGCGACGGCGATCCTGGCTGCGGCTTTCTTCGTCACTTCGCTGACACTGTCGATCGTAGCGCGCTATGGCGAGAAGCCGATCGACATTCTCGATCGCGTGCCAGCGACCTCGGACGGGGCTGGCAAGGGCGTGCTCAACCAATTGCCCGGAACCACGACGCCGACGCCGCCTTCGGGCAACACGGCGCCGACCCCGCCGTCCGGCAATGGCGCGGCAACGACGCCTCCGGCAACCGCTCCGGCGACGCCGCCAGCGACAAACGGCGGGACCGCGCCGGCTACGCCGCAGGTCCCCAACCAGTAATCGGGCATCTTATCCGCGATCTGTTGTCGTTTGAACACAGTCGCGGCAAATGCCGCACGATCACGAAGATTCGACCGCGCCGCACGCTTGAGGCGCCTCCGGCTAATCGATTATAGATTGCGCGCGGCATTTTCGGCGTCCTTGGGGGGCGCCGGGCGGCGCCGTGGGCAACAAGCATTGAACGATCGGATCTTCCCCATGCAGCTTCGCAGCTTCATTTTTGCCGGCCTTTGTGCCGTGCTCAGCCTAGGTGCGCCCGCTTACGCGGCTATGCCGACGGCAAATTCGGCTCATAAAGCCGCAACAACAACCGACGTTGTCAACGTCGCTGCCAAAAGCGATGCGGCGACACTGAAGCTTCTCAAGAAGAAGAAAGATCCGACGCCGGACGACCTTGCGCAGATTCGCAAGATCGAAGCCAAGATCGCAGCCGACAAGGAAGCCGCTCGCACCAAGGCGGTCGAGGCCAGGAAGCTGGCGATGCGCGAGGCGGCGAAAGCCAAGGCCGATGCGGAACGGCAGGCATTCCTTGCCAAGACGAGCCAGTCGGTGGCGGCGGCCAAGGTGGCCGACGCCAAGCCGGCTAAGAAGAAGACCGTCAATATCATCGAGCCGATTGCACCCATTACGCCCATTGCGCCGATCCAGTCGGCCGAGCCGATCCCGGCCGAGGCCATGAACGTTGCGCTGACCGGCAATAATGGCGAGTTGCGTAGCGAAGCGGTCGGGCAGAAGCCGCAGAGCGTCGGGCTGTTCGCGGGACTGTTCGGCGGCACGTCCTCTTCGTCGACCTCGCTGCTTCCAGAAACACGCGCGCTCGACGCCGCGCTCGAAAGGAAGCAGGCCAAGCGGCAGTTCAAGGTCAAGCCGGAATTCGTGCCGCAGGAGGTCGAATTCACCGGCTACAACCCCGGCACCATCGTCATCGATACCGGCGCCCGCCGTCTCTACCTCGTCGAATCATTGTCAACCGCCCGCCGTTATGCCATTGCGGTCGGCCGGGAAGGCCTGCAGTTCAAGGGTATGGTTGCCGTCGGCGACAAGCAGGAATGGCCGCGCTGGATTCCGACGCTGGATATGCAAAAGCGCGAACCCAAGCATTATGGGCAGTACAAGGACGGTATGCCCGGCGGCGGCGACAACCCGCTCGGCGCGCGCGCCATCTATCTCTACGACGGCAAGAAGGACACCCATCTGCGCATTCACGGCACCATCGCGCCGCAGTCGATCGGAACCAGCGCCTCCAATGGCTGCTTCCGCATGATCAATGAGCACGTCATGGACCTTTACCGCCGGGTGAAAGTAGGCACCAAGGTCGTCATCATCTGACGCCTGGACAGATCGTGCCAAAAGGGCCGGCCTCGCCGGCCCTTTTGTTTTGATACGCCAACGACCAGAGCGCCTTCTTGGGAAAAAGCCTTCGCGGCGGTTTTTTCTCTGGCGGAATCAATTCGGCCGCGTTAAGCGATGACTCCCATGGCGCGATATGTATTCATCACAGGCGGCGTGGTTTCCTCACTTGGAAAAGGCATTGCTGCAGCGGCCCTTGGGGCTCTCTTGCAGGCGCGAGGCTATCGCGCACGCATTAAAAAGCTCGATCCCTATCTCAATGTCGATCCCGGCACGATGTCGCCCTACCAGCATGGCGAAGTCTTCGTCACCGATGACGGGGCCGAGACCGATCTCGATCTTGGCCATTATGAGCGCTTCACCGGCCGCTCGGCCAACCAGCAGGACAACATCACCACCGGCCGCATCTACAAGAATATCATCGAGCGCGAGCGGCGCGGCGACTATCTCGGCGCCACCGTGCAGGTCATTCCGCACGTCACCGACGAGATCAAGAACTTCGTCCTCAACGGCAATGACGACTACGATTTCGTGCTGTGCGAGATCGGCGGCACCGTCGGCGACATCGAGGCGATGCCGTTCCTGGAGGCGATCCGCCAACTCGGCAACGACCTGCCGCGCAACAACGCCGTCTACGTCCACCTGACCTTGATGCCTTATATCCCGACGGCGGGCGAACTGAAGACCAAGCCGACGCAGCATTCGGTCAAGGAGTTGCGCGGCATCGGCATTGCGCCCGATATCCTGCTGGTCCGCGCCGACCGGCCGATCCCCAAGGAAGAGCGCAGAAAATTGTCGCTGTTCTGCAATGTCCGCGAAAGCGCTGTCATCCAGGCGCTCGACGTGCCGCATATCTATGACGTGCCGATGGCCTATCACAATGAAGGGCTGGATTCGGAAGTGCTGGCCGCCTTCGGCATCGATCCGGCGCCGAAGCCGCGCATGGAACGGTGGCAAGCGGTGTCCAACCGCATCCACAATCCGGAAGGCGAGGTTACCATTGCCGTCGTCGGCAAATATACCGGCCTCAAGGACGCCTACAAATCGCTGATCGAGGCGCTGTCGCATGGCGGCCTCGCCAACCGCGTCAAAGTCAAGCTCGACTGGATCGAGAGCGAGATATTCGAGAAGGAAGACCCGGCGCCGTGGCTGGAAAAGGTCCATGGTATTCTCGTCCCCGGCGGTTTTGGCGAGCGCGGCTCGGAGGGCAAGATCCTGGCGGCGAAGTTCGCGCGCGAGCGCAAGGTGCCGTATTTCGGCATCTGCTTCGGCATGCAGATGGCCTGCATCGAGGCGGCGCGTTCGCTGGCCGGCGTCGATCACGCATCATCGACCGAGTTCGGTCCAACCGAGGAGCCGGTCGTCGGCTTGATGACCGAATGGCTGAAGGGCAACATGCTGGAAAAGCGCAGGGAAACCGGCGACCTCGGCGGTACCATGCGGCTCGGTGCCTACCAGGCCGATCTCGCCAAGGGATCGAAGATCGCCGAGATCTATGGCGATACGCAGATTTCCGAACGCCATCGCCACCGCTACGAGGTCAATGTCGACTACAAGGAGCGGCTCGAGGATTGCGGTCTGGTGTTTGCCGGCATGTCGCCGGATGGCGTGCTGCCGGAAACGGTCGAATATCCCGACCATCCCTGGTTCATCGGCGTGCAGTATCATCCCGAGTTGAAAAGCCGGCCGCTCGATCCGCACCCGCTGTTTGCCAGCTTCATCGAGGCGGCGGTAGAGCAGTCGCGGCTGGTCTAGACTAGCCGCCGATGCAAACTTACGTCGCGCTGCTCTACAGCATCATCCTGGGCGAGGGGCGGCGGGTCGTCATGTCCGATCTGAAGGCGATGGCCGAAGGCCTGGACCTGAACAACCCGCGCACGCTGGTGGCGACCGGCAATCTGGTCTTCGAGGCGCAGGAGACAGAACTCGCGGCGTTGGAGCAGCGGCTGGAGGCGGCGTTCGCAAAGACTTTCGGCCGCCACGTCGACATCATCGTGCGCCGCGCCGACGGCTGGCTGAGGCTGGCGGCCGGCAATCCGTTCCCCGCCGAATCGGCTGAAGCCGCGGACCAGGTGGCGGTGCGCGTGATGCGGGCTCCCGTTCCCGTCGAGGCCGCCGCGGCGCTTGAGGCCTATGTCGGCAAGGACGAGAAACTGCGGATTGTCGGCGGCGACATCTGGATCTTCTTTTCGCGCGAAACGCCCAGTTCGCGGCTGCTTTCGGCGACAAGCCACAAACGCCTCGGCATCGGCACTTCGCGCAACTGGAACACCGTGCGCCGCCTGGCCGAGATGGTCGCAGAATGAACGGGGCGGCTCGCGCCGCCCCGAATCCGTTTAGGCCTTGGCCATCTTGGCCCCGGCACCGAGTGCCATCGTGCGCAGCACGTAATAGATGACGCCGGCAATTGCCACGCCGAAGAACCAGCCATAGACGCCCCACCATAACGGCAGCACGCTGGTGAAGTTGGGCAGGATCGAGGAGAAGACAGCGCCGATACCGGCGGCGATGAAGGCATTGACATGCCAGCCGCCCTGGAAGCGGAATTCGCCATTCTCCCTGTAGAGCGCCTCGACGTCGACCTCGCCCTTCCGGATCAGGTAATAGTCGACCATCATCACGCCGAAGATCGGCCCCATCGTCGCGCCAATGATGTTGACGAAGGAGGCGGCACTGCCTTCCCAGGGCGCGAAGGGATAGAGCACCAGCGCGATCAGCGCCGCGATGTAGCCGCCCTTCTTGAAGTCGATCTGCCGTGGAAAGACGTTGGAGAAGTCGAAGGCGGGCGACACGAAGTTCGCCACGACATTGATGCCCAGCGTCGCCACCGCAAAGGTCAGGGCTGCCAGCGCCGCCAGGAACCAGCTGTCGAATTTCGCCGAGATCTGGTCGGGATGCAGCAGCACTTCGCCATAAACATCGAAGGCGGCGATGGTGGTGACGCCGGCAACCAGCGAGAACAGGATGAGGTTGACCGGCAAGCCCCAGATGTTGCCCTTGCGCAGCGATGCCTTGTCCGGCGCATAGCGGGCGAAATCGCAGAAGTTGAGATAGAGCGCAGAGAAATAGGTCACCCAGATCGCCGCCACCGCAAACAGTGAGGTCCAGGAGCCAGGCGTGCCGGGCACGCCCGCGTCCTTGGTCTTGTCGAGCAGCACGTCCATAGGGATGTCGCTGGTGAAGGCGAAGGTGCCGGCCTTGATGCAGAGATAGATCGCCAGGATCAGCATCATCACCCACACCGCAGGGCCGGCCCAGTCCTGGAAGCGGCGCACCGTTTCCATGCCTCTTTGGATGATCAGGAGCTGCAGCGCCCAGATCACCGCGAAGCAGATCACTTCGAGACCGGTGTGGCCGAGGAAGTGCGTGTTTTGATTAAAGTCGGCGAACCATTGCGAGCGGATCAGCAACGCCACGATTGCGCCGGAAGCTGCCGCGGTCTGCGCGCCGTACCAGAAGCAGGCGACGATGGCGCGCACCAGCGCCGGTATGTTGGCGCCCCAGATGCCGAAGGAAGCACGCGCCAAGACGGGGTAGGGCACCCCGGTCTTCACGCCGGCATAGCCGACCAAATTCATCAGCACGTAGATGATCAGCGAACCGATGCCGATGGCGATGATGAAGTTGACGAAGCCGCCGCAAAACAGGAACAGGCTTGCCGCGAGATAGTAGCCCCACAGGCTGTGGACGTCCGACGTCCAGACGTTGAAGATCGAGAACGGTCCCCAGTTTCGAACCTTCGCCGGGGCGAGATCCTCATTGTACAGGTCCGGTGATGCACCTTGTATGGTCATTGCTATGTCCTCCCCTTGTTACCGCACGCGCCTCCACGCATGGCACGCAGGTTAAGCCTGACGCAGGGGAACCGGCAAGCAATCGATTTGCCGGCTTTGGACTTAAAGACATTCAATGAGAAACGCGCTTATCGGCGTGGCGTCGTTGAGCTTCTAGCGCCGGCGATTCGCTGGGCTGACACCAATCGCTCGACCTAAGCTCCAGAGTCCACCTTGTGCGTGATCAGGGCGGCAAGCTTTTTGGGCGCTTGTGCGCGATAACTCTCATCGAGCCATGACTTCAGTTGTCCGATCGGTGGCAGTTCGTCCGGTGCTGGTTCGAACGTCACCCATCCGCTCTTGCCAAGGCCGTACTCCGTCGGCGACGCATAGTGGAGCGTTCTCGCCTCGTCGCCGCTGTAGGGGAGTTTGAGGGAGATGCTGAATGGTTCGCCTTCCAGACTCAAATAAGCAAAGGTCTTGCCTTTCACCGCGAGATCGTCGTGACCAGACCACGGACTCTTTGTCTCGGCGCCTGGAAAGGTGAGGCCGAAGGCGCGCAGCTCCTTGAGAACGGCATCGGTGGAAGCAGGCGATCTCTTTCTCATCAACTCTCCTCCAGCGCATTGACGCCAAGCAAAACCGGCTAATATCAACAGATAGACTGGATATCAGCAATAACGCTTGGATGGACCGGCAGGTGCACGGCCCGACTTCTATGGAGTTACGCTGGCCGGCACACAGGTGTCTTCGATCGCCGTTGGGGACCGGGCGTCGCTTTACATCGAGATGGCGGCCGATCGTGATCAAGAGACCGCCAATGCCTCGAAATTGGCGTCGAGCCAGTCTATTGCGCCGGTCACGTCTTTGAGGACATAGGTCGCGGCCGTCGGTCCGGTCGGCTTCACGCGGATGGAGATGCCGCCAACTTCGTTGGTCGCCTCGAAACCGTGTTCGTCCGATGTGTCGTCTCCGAGGAATATCGGCCGCCTGCCGACAAAGGGCGGAATCTCCATAAAACGCCGGATGGCGGCTCCTTTGACGGCTTCCAGAGGCATGAGCTCGACGCCGGCGTTTCCCGGAAGCACCCGGTAACCCTTCGGAAGCCGGGCCAACGCCTGTTCGACAAGCTGGATTGCGGGCGCAAGCAGTTGCGGCGCTGCTCTTGTATGGACGGCGAGGACCGGACCCTTGCGCTCCACATAGACCTTGCCGCTGCCCAGTTCGGCCTCGATCTCGTCGGCAAGGGCGGCGATGTCGGCCGGAGCGTCAGCGGCATCGATCGGACCGGTCGGCGTCAGCCGGTGCTCCAGCCCATAGAGTCCGGCAATCCTCAGCTTCAGCGGCTGAAACAACCTGTCCACGGCGGAGATCGAGCGGCCGGTGATGAAGGCGACCGCACCATCCAGCCGCCGCTCGATGCGTCCAAGCAGATTGCGCAATTCCTCGCCGACGAATACTGCGTCTGGATGGGCAGCGTGCTCCAGCAGGGTCCCGTCGATGTCGAGGAAGAGCGCCCATTGCCCTTCCGGCAGATTCGGCGCCGGCGGCTGTTCGAAATCCGTCACGACGCCGTCCTCCGTGCCCGCTCGAACATCGAGATGACGTTGTTGGTGTTTGATGGCGGCCGCTCGCCAGTTCCAGTCACCCTGTCGAGATCGCCGCGTTTGCGCAGGCGCGCAGCATCCAGCAGCATGCTGCCGGCCCAGCGGTAGACATTGTTGTCGCGGACCATCTCGCGCATCGGCCGCAAACGCTCGCGCTGCTCTTCCGGCGTCATCGTCAGCGCCTGCAACAGCGCCTCACTCATCATGGCCGCGTCGTAGGGGTTGACGATCAGTGCTTCCAGCAATTCGCGCGAGGCGCCGGCGAAGGTGCTGAGCAAAAGCACGCCCTGTTCGTCGTCGCGCGCTGCGACGAATTCCTTGGCGACAAGGTTCATGCCGTCATGCAGGCTGGTGACCATACAGATGTCGGCGGCGCGATAGACCTCGTACACCTGCTCTTGCCGATGATGTTCGGCGACCATCAGGATAGGACTGTATGTCTCGCTGCCATAGCGCCGGTTGAGCTCTTCGGCATAGCGGCGGCATTCGTCATGGAGTTGCTGGTAGGCCGGCAATGTCCCCCGGCTCGGCGCCGCGATCTGCAGGAAAACCACCTTGCCTATCCATTCGGGATATCTCGTGAACAATTCGTCCAAGGCATGGAAGCGATCGAGAATGCCTTTCGTGTAGTCGAGGCGCTCGACGCCAACGCATAGTTTGGTATCCGTAGACAGGCCGAATCTATCGCGGACACGAGCGCGGCACTCCTCGACAGACGGCAAACTTGCCAGCAATTGGGCCGGCCATTCTATGGAAATGGGATAGGCGTGGACCAATGTCGTCTGTCCGCCATAGGAGATTGCCGCGTCTGCCCGTTCTATGCGGCTCTCCAGAAAGCGGTCGACACTTTCGGTGAAGTTGTTGGCATGGAACTGGGTGTGAAAGCCGATGATCGAACTGCCGAGCAGTCCTTCCAGGATCCGCTCACGCCACGGACAGATGCTGAACACTTCCGAATTGGGCCACGGGATATGCCAGAAGGTGATGATGATCGCGTCCGGCAGGCGCTGACGGATCATGCGCGGCAGCAGCGCGAAGTGGTAGTCCTGCACCAGCACGATCGGCCTTTCGTTGCGTGCTTCGGCAACCACCGTATCGGCGAACTTGCGGTTGACGGCCTCGTAAGCGTCCCAGTCCGAGGCGCGAAAGATCGGGCGGGTGAAGGCAATATGGCAAAGCGGCCATAGGCCTTCATTGGCGAAGCCCAGATAATAGCCCTGATGTTCCTCCTCCGTCAGCCAGACCCTGCGCAGCGTGTAGGACGGATTGCCTGGCGGCACCTGCACCCGGTCGTCCTTGTCGACCGTGAGACGGTCTGCCGTTCCGCCGCCATAGGCGATCCAGGTGCCGGCACAGGCGCGGGTGATGGGCTCAAGTGCCGACACCAGCCCGCTGGCCGGCACCAAAAGTTGGACCCCGTCATCCTTGATGTTGTGGATGTAGGGTTCGCGGTTGGACACCACGATGACCTGTGCGTCCGGCAGGTCGTCGGCCAGGATCTTGCGCAATGTGTCGGGCGACCATGTGACCAGCGCCGCGTCGGCCGACTGGCCGTTCTTTTCGAATTCGCGCAGCACCTTGCGTGCCGCTTCCGACGCGACATCCTCGCTCGGCGTGTATGCGGCCGCCGTTGCGCGGCCGCGGCGCTGGCGGGATATCGATAATAGAATGGCAAAAGCGGAAAAGCCAAAACTTGCAATCAGCAAAACCCAGAGCAGGTCTACAGTATAGTCTGACATCGAATGTGATCTCGCCTCCGGCCGGCCGATAGCCGTTTTTATTTGTTTTTCTGGTTCGCTGCCGTCCAACGACAAAAGCGTCCCCGCGCCGCCCATTTTGCAACGCACAAAGAGGCTATCGGTTCCGGACGATTGCAATGCCGCGCGTCGTTTTCGATGCGCCGCAGTGCGGCGGCGTCAAGTGCGCACGATGAGCGGTACCATCCCCTCATACCGGTCGGCGAGAAAGGCAACGACCCGGTCGCCGACACGCTGGAATGTGAGGTCGACCACCGCCGAGCCGACGCCCAGATGCCGCAATGTCAGCGTATCGATACCGATCGGCAGCCTCGGGCGGGTGACCCGGATTTCGCCGTCCCAGCCATCGATTTCCAGGCCAAGGCAGGCCTGCATCAGCATGAAGGCCGATCCCGCCGACCAGGCCTGCGGCAGGCACGCGACGGGATAGGCGATCGGCGCTTCGCCTGGCGACCTGGTAAAGCCGCAGAACAGTTCCGGCAGCCGCATGTTGAAATGGACAGCCGATTCGAACGTGCCGCTCATCAGCCGGACCACGCTGTCGCGCACGCCATAACGTGCCAGGCCGGCACCGCACATGGCCGTGTCATGCGGCCAGATCGAACCATTGTGGTAAGACATGGGATTGAAGAATATCGCATCATCGGCCAGCGTCCTCACTCCCCAACCCGAGTGGAAGGACGCGGAGAGCAGCTGATCGGCGACCATCCGCGCCCGTTCCGGCTCGGGCAGCCCGACATAGAGAAGATGGCCGGCATTCGACGTCCGTACCTTGCAGACCTCGCCTGCACCGTCGATCGCCAGGGCATAGAAGTTGAGATCGTCCATCCAGAAATGTCGTTCCACCGCGGCGCGCATGGTTTCGGCGCGTTCGTCCCAATGATCGGCCTTGTCGTCCTCGCCACGGCGGCGGGCGAGCGCCGCCAGCCCACGGAACGCGGCAAAGACATAACCTTGCACCTCCACCAGAGCGATCGGCCCCTTGGGCATGCGGCCATCGGCATGGAAGACCGAATCGAAGCTGTCTTTCCAGCCCTGGTTGGCGAGGCCGCTCTCGGCGCCGCGCTGGTAGGTAACGAAGCCGGTCGCGCGGCTTATCTCTTCGGTCCATTCGGCCGCAGCACAGAGCGATGGCCACAGGCTGTCGATGAACGCCATGTCGCCGGTACGATCCGCATAAGCGCAAGCGAGATGAATATAGAGCGGCGTGGTGTCGACGCCGCCGTAATAGCGGCCGAACGGGAGCTCCCGCAGCGCCGCCATTTCGCCCTTGCGGGTCTCATGCATGATCTTGCCCGGCTGCGAATCGCTGAACGGCGACGTTTCGGTTGCCTGATGCTGGGCGAGAAAGGCGAGCACGCCGCGCGCCAGCCCGGGATTCAACCACAGCATCTGCAGCGCGGAGATCACCCCGTCGCGGCCAAATGCCGTCGAGAACCAGGGTATGCCGGCATAGGGGTAAGGTCCGGTTGCAAGCTCGGTAGTCAGCAGCGCCACATCCGCCCGCGCGCGCTCGATCCAGTCGTTGAAGACGCGGCCGGAGCTGTGCACCGTCCCGCCATGGCGGCGTTTTGCGCGCATGCCGAAGCGGGCGCGGGCGGCGGCGGCACGGAAACGGTCGCGGTCGGGCGTTTCCGCCACTTCCGGGCCGACTTCGATATAGAGAACCTCGCTGCTGCGCTTCGTCACCGCAATCAGGAAATCCGCACGGTTGGTGGTCAAATTGTCCGGGGCTTGCGAGAACGAGATGGCCGACAGGCGCACAAGCTGGTCCAGCCCGTCATATCGAAGCACCACGGACGTCGGACCGGTCTCGGCGGCGTGGGCTGTCCCGCGCTTGGGCCGGGTCGAACCACGCACTTCGAACATGTCGCGGAAATCTGCTGCGAAATGCAAGGAAACCCGAATGGCCGACGATTCCTGGCTATAGTTGGAAAGGGTGATGCGCTCGAACAGCCGGTCCTGCCAAAGCAGCCTGACGCGTTCTATGTGGATCGCGCCCTGCGGAATGTCCCGGCCACCGACACTCTGGATCGGCAGATTGGTCAGGTTCGAGGTGAAAAGCACATTGTCCTGGCTGAGCGATGCGCCGAGCAGCGACATTTGCCGGCCACCGACCGTCAGCCGGAATTCCGAAAGCACACGCGTGTCGTCACGGAAAAAGCCGTCGCCGGCGCCGCGGATGTCGCCATAGGCGTCGGCCACCGCGAAGCAGTCGCCTTGCTTGAGGGCGAACAGCCGGTGCGGCTCCCGAGGCGCGACCTCGTCGAGAGAGGCAAGGGCTACGGCGGGATCAAGCTTACGCTCGTCGAGTTGATTCATTCGTCACAAACTCTGTCGTTTCGTTCCAATTTCCACAATGACGCCGATCAGGACGCTCTCGCTTCACCGGGAGCGCCGATCAGGCGCGCATAGGCAGCCACATAGTCGTGGGCCATTCTCGTGGCAGAAAAACGGTTCTCGAATACGGCTCTCACCTGTCGCCTGTCGAGGCGCAGCAATTCCGGTATCGAGGCGACCGCAGCATCGACAGTATCGACAAGGAAACCGGTCACGCCATGGTCGATGATCTCCGGCAGGGCACCGCGTTTCCAGGCGATTACCGGCGTGCCGCAGGCCATCGCCTCTATCGCGGCAAGGCCGAACGGCTCCGGCCAATCGATCGGAAACAGCAGGCCTGCCGCCTTGCCGAGGAATTCCGCTTTTCTGTCCTCTTCGATCTCGCCGATATAGTCGACACGGTCGCCATCGATCAGCGGCTCGACCGTGTCGTGGAAAAAGGCGCGGTCGTCATCGCCGATCTTTGCCGCAAGCTTCAGCTTCAGCCCAGAGCGCAAGGCGATCTCGATGGCACGATCCGGGCGCTTGTCGCGCGACAGCCGGCCCAGGAAGGCCAGATACGGCTCGTCCGCATCGGTCTCGAAAGTCGGCTCGTAGATATCGATCGGCAGCCCGTGTTGGATGGTCGCCAGCCAATTGGCCTTGGCGAGCCCGGCTCTCTGGCTGCGGGAAATCGAGATCATCGGAAAGCGCGGAAAACGTTGGTAGGCCGGGGCCAAATCGACATAGTCGAGCCTGCCATGCGGCGTCGTCACCGTACGGTCGGGCATGTGTTCGAAGAAAGGGAAATGCAGGAAATGGCTGAGATGGAAGTGGATGACGTCGAACTGTTGCGCACGGTTCCTCACCTCGGCAAGCATCGAGAGATGCGCTGCGGTTTCGGATTTGTGCGGGCGCGGATCGAGACGGAGCGCACGCTCGCGACACGCCACCAATTTCGCCGATGTCTTGGTATCGCCGCTGGCGAACAGGGTCACGTCATGGCCAAGTTCGACCAATCCTTCGGTCAGATAGGAGACGATGCGCTCCGTCCCTCCATAGAACCGGGGTGGCACGGATTCATGGAGCGGCGCCACATGGGCTATTCTCATGTTTTGGCATTTCCCTCAAAAAGACTGTTCGTGGCATCGAAATGCATCAGCCGCGCTAACGTTCCCGTACAGCGGCAAGAAGTCACGCCAATGGGTGCGCCTGGCGCTTCCACCGCTCCGCTCCTCGTCTCGTCCAGCCAACATTTTCCAAGCCAAGCTCTCTTTTGCCGGGAACCAAAGGCCCAGTTCACGAGTTTAGGGGGGTTAGATCGCACGCATCCGGTCGACGGGAGGAAATGATGGATCGCTTGCAATTCTTTTCGCCCGTGCGGATTTCGCGCGGACATGGACGGCCTGTGGAAGAGATCGACAGCGTTGCCGAAGCGATGGCATTCTTGCGAAAATGGCCGGCCGGGCGGCGCGGGCCGGTTTACCAATGTGCGGTGAATTGCTGCGCTGCAGCCATGGCGGGCCGGATGTCGGCCGAGGAAGCGAGAAAGGCTTTTACCGGCTTCGCCCGGATCACCCGCCTGCTCGAGGGCGATAGGCCGTTGCCGATGAGCGACGAGGCCACGGATCGCGCGGATGCGCTGAGACGATAGCTCTCGCTGATCGTCAGAGCAAAAATGTCATTCAGCGGAGCGCCCCATCGGCGACCGACGCGCTGTCGCGAACAGTCGTTTGAGTAGGGCTACAGCACCGTTCTTGGCGATGTAATCACAATAGGCGACGTAATCGGGGTCGCGTGATAGATGGCGCTCCTCGGTGATGGCGCGGAGTGCATAGATGGGCCTGTTGTTGACATTGCGTGGGGAGGGATGGTTGTTGCCGCCCTCGCTTATTTTTTCGCAAGTGCATCTACGCTGATATTTGGTACCGAAGGCACTGCGTTCATTGCTCGCCTTCTGGCAGACCAACCTATGGCAAATCAAAGTCGCTTCGGTTGTCTCGGGCGTAAGGCCCGTGATGACTATTCCGGTCATCGTGGCCGTCATGCCCATAATCGTGAACCGGATTAAATTCCGAAAATTTTGTATAGACACCTCGCTTTCCCAGGCTCGCGCCCGAGCTTCCTCATTTGGCGGAGAGGTGTTTGCAACAAGGTCGCATGCGGATCGCTTACGCCTCAGCGTTCGGGCTCAGGGACGGCGTAAAAAGTTTCGACAAGGCACAGACAACGGTGCCGCATTGCGGTATTTCGACCAAAAAGGCCAAAGATGCACTTTTGGGGGAACGGATAATGTCGAAACGGCTTAGACTGGTCCTGGGAACGGCCGGCGCAATTGCCCTCGCCATTGTCTGGGGGATCGTCGCCACGTCGATGGGGGTGCCATCGATTCTGATCACCGTAGGAGCGGTCGCGATCGGCGCGGGCATCTACAGCTATCTCGATCAAAGCCGAAGCTGATCCGGTGACCGCGGCATAGCGCAAAATCCCCCGCTCGCAGACTGCCCTGCGGCAATGCTCAATGTACGAAAATTACCAACCGCAGCATCCTGTTGAACGAGCGGCTTGCCGAAGCTATTGTGATGGCGGTCCGAGACACCCCCGCCTCGGGCCATTGGCTCACCCAGCCGAGTGGTCCGTTGCTTCCCAATAGCAGCGGACCTTTCACCCGGACATTGTGCCGAATCGAGGGAGGAACGATGGTCGTTGCCGAGATTGCAGTGCGGCGCCTGAA
The DNA here is from genome assembly GCF_040321795.1 of Mesorhizobium sp. M0244. Classification (NCBI taxonomy): domain Bacteria; kingdom Pseudomonadati; phylum Pseudomonadota; class Alphaproteobacteria; order Hyphomicrobiales; family Phyllobacteriaceae; genus Mesorhizobium; species Mesorhizobium sp. M0244. Next base: position 25,281 of record NZ_JAMYSE010000006.1, read on the forward strand.
AATTCTGATCGAGCAATATATGGAGACCAGAAAAAGGCGCCCAGATGTGGTTTCCACCGCAGCGGCTGAGATCGCGATCAGGGCAGTCATGCCGAATTGCCCGGTCTCCGGAAAGGCCCCGGACGACATGATTGCGGCATGTGCGTTCGAACATGGGCTGGGAGTGCTGCTGTTCGATCGACCTGATGCATGAGGGCCTGAAAGCCATGAATCCCAACGTCGAAATCGTACGGATGCCGCCCTGTGCGAATCCGACGCTGTTCCTGAGGCCGCTCGCGACTAGATAAACCTACCAACTGGAGCAGGCATGCCGAGATATTTTTTTCATTTCCGAAACAATGAAGGCCGCTTGAAGGAAGATTTCGAGGGTCAAGAGTTGGACGGTTTGTCCGCGGCTCAGGATAATGCCATGGCTTCGGCCAAGGAAATACTGGCCGAGGGTCTGCTCAGCGGCGACCCGGTCCTGACAGGCCTTTCCTTCGAAATCTGCGACGAGAACCGGAAGCTGCTATTCCGATTTCCCTTCTCGGAAGCTGCCGAAAAGGCTGGCACTCGACCGTGATTCGCCAAAGACCCGCAATGCGGGCGAGCTTTGATCGAGCCTAGCTGAAAAACCGCGTGTCGCGGTAAGACGGTCGTTGGCGCAAATCAACACACCATAACCAAATTAGTAGCATAGCTGCCGGCACAAAGCAAGAACAAACATGACCGCGCTATCGCTGAACAAGGCATCGTTGGAGAGGACGCTATTCTCCCGAATTGCCGTGCTTGCGCCGCGCAAGCAAGTTCAGCCCGGGTAGGGGGCAGGCAAGCGACATTGCCATTTCCAACCGACATATCGATTTGTCGGGCTGGGTGCTCGTCAACTCCCCGAAACGTCTTTGTCTCTCGCAGGATGCTGTGATCAGGAGTTCCTTTCTCCCGCGGTTGCGTTTACAGGACGTTCTGGGCAGTGTCGTTTGCGCGCCAGCGACTGGTCCGGACCAAGGCCCGGCGCACAGTCCTCCTCCGTCAAGGAACCCAGTCCGGCGCCGCTTTTGGAGAACAATGATTTGTGGTGGTCAAATAAGCAAAAGAGGTTCAAGGGGACGTGGGACGACAGACTGGACGGGCTATTCTCCGCAGAAGTCGACTATGCCGGCAAATCCATTCTCGATGTTGGCTGCAACATGGGTATTGTCGCCTATGAGATATCCAAGCTGAGACCGAGCTCGATCCACGGGATCGACATTCTCAAGCCGCATATCGAGACGGCCAGGATGATCTTTCTGGGTTGTCCAGTCCAAAGCCGGTTCGATTGTCTCGATCTTGGCAGCCGGAAGCTGCAAAATGTTCTCCAACCGCAATACGACATCGTCATGCTGCTGGCGGTTTACCACCACATGCAGTGGAGCCTCGGCGCGGACAAGGCGCGAAGCGTGCTGTCCGATATCGCCAGGCGTGCTCAAACGATCGTTGCCCGCGTCCCCCCTGGTAAGGATAAAGAAATGATGGCGGTGCTTTCGGATGTGGGCTTTTCAGTCAAAAGCAATCACACATCGCCTCTTGGAAGCCATCTCCTCGTCCTTGCGAAACAATGACCAGGCATAGTGCGGCGAACGACGAGCGGCGCAAGAGCCGCATGGCTTGTGTTCCGCCATGCTTGGCATCCGAGGAACCGACGGTCGTAAGCCGATGACGCGCAAGGATCCTGTTCGGCATTGACTGCGGTCGGGAACGAAGCCACAGACAATGATCGAAACCGTCTCGCGCTTTCAAGGCAACACGAAGACCGGACGGGATCGCAACGGGCGGCGACGAGATGATTGCAAAGAAACGACTATCAACGGCCCCAGCATATCCGCTAATCAAGCGTCTGATTAGCGAAAATCTGCCGCCGCACAAGATGCTGTATGTGACAGGTTTGATGTGCTCGATCGCCGCTGCGGCGGCGACCGGCGCAGCGGCTTGGATCATGAAAGTCATGATCAACACCATCTATGTCGAACGAGACGCTGCCGCTGTATCGGGTATCAGCGCCGTCATCATCGGCATTTTCCTGGTCAAGGGCATAGCTGCCTACTGCCAGACCATCACGACGGGAAAGATTCGCCGGGCCATCGTTTCGGACCTTCAAAACCGCCAGTTTTCCCGAATGGTGCGTTTCGACATCAGCCGTTTCGCCAACCAGCATCCGGCAAAATTTATCTCCAAAATCATGTTCAACGCGCGCGCCGGGGCGACCGTTATTCTCACACTCACGAGCAGCACCGTCTCCGATCTGCTGACCCTGATGGCTTTGGCCAGTGTCATGGTCAAGCAGGATCCGGTGATGTCGCTGATATCCGTGGCAGTTCTGCCGATGCTTTTCCTGTCGGTCGGCGCGATAACAAGGAAGCTCAAGGCGCTGGCAAGGGGCGAGACGGAATTGGCCGCACAGGTCCAGTCGATCGGCACGGAAGCCGTCGAAGGCATCCGCACCATCAAGTCCTTCCAGCTCGAGGACAAGGCGGTCGCCAGCTTCGCAAAGGCCGTCCGCAAGATGGAAAGGCGTGGCATCCAGATCAACCGGACATCAGCGTTGATGAGCCCATTGATGGAGACCGGCGGCGGTGTGATCATCGGGCTTTTCGTCATGTATGCCAGCTGGCAGACCCTCGGCAACGGCAAGACGCCCGGCGAATTCATGGCCTTCATTACCGCCTTCCTGCTTGCGTATGAGCCTGCCAAGCGGTTGGCCCGGGTCAATGTCGACATCCAGAAGCAAATGGTCGCCGTCGAGCAGATGTATGATTTGATCGACACGCCCGAGCAGCGGCGACTCGCAATCGCAGGCGAGCGCCTGACCGATGTCGATGGTGGTATCTGCTTTGAGGATGTGGCCTTCTCCTATGAAGGCAACAGCCCAGCGCTGCAGGGTGTTTCCTTCGACGTGCGGCCTCGTGAGAAGCTGGCGATCGTCGGCCGCTCCGGCGCTGGCAAGACCACCATCGTCAATCTGATCCTGCGCCTGATGGAGCCGGACAAGGGCAGGATTCTCATCGACGGAAAGGATATTTCGAAAATCAGCCTGGCCGACGTTCGCGACAACATCGCTTTGGTGTCACAGGATGTCTTCCTGTTCGAAGGCTCGATCCGCGACAATATTCGCGACGGGCGCCCGAACGCCACCGATCAAGAAATCGAGTCCGCTGCGGACCTCGCCCGGGTCACCAGCTTTGCTTCGGCCCTCGAAAACGGGCTCGACACGCTTGTCGGGCCGAGCGGCACCAATCTGTCGGGCGGGCAGAAACAACGCGTCGCCATCGCACGCGCCTTGCTCAAGAATGCTCCGGTAATTGTCTATGATGAAGCGACATCGGCGCTCGACGGCGAAAACGAACGGGCGGTCATGGAGGCAGCCTTCGACGACACATTTCAACGAACGGTGATCTGCATTGCGCACAGGCTTTCCACAATTAAGGCGGCCGATCGTATTCTCGTGTTTGACGCCGGGCAGCTTGTCGATGCTGGTACGCATGACCAGCTTGCCAAGCACAGCGAGATATATCGTTCGATATTTCACTTGGAGACGCTCGATCCGATGGTTGAAAGCGGTAAAAAGCTGCGGCAGAGCGTATTGCGCTGAAGGCCGATGACCAGCTTTTATCACGGTTCCTATATCCGGTATGTGATCGGCGGGTTGGGTCAGCAGTTGCGCCGATATACAAAGGCGTTGCGGAAATTGTCTGCCCAGCCTTTCCCTGCCTCCGTTCTTGAGCAGCAAGCCAAGGTCGATGCCCTGATCGCGCGCAGGGACTGGAAAGGCCTTGAGGCAAGTACCAACGAGATAGCCATCATGGCCGATCATACCCGCGACCCAGAGCTGATGCAGAAGGCGGGCCAGGCGTTCGAACGGCTTGGCAACTTTGCGCGGGCGGCGGAGCTTCGCCTCTCCGCCCGAAGTCTCCGGAAGGGAGCAAGGGCCAGCGATTGGGCTGGCCAGGATCTCGGTACGGAGACGCTGCTGATCGATCTTGTCGAGGATGACCCTCGCAGTCTTGGCCGCGTCATCCGCCACGCGCGACTGGCCGGAGCTGCCGCTGGACGTGCGCAAAGGGCAATCATTCGAGTAGAGCCGCGCCTTGTATCGCTTCTGCAACGCACATTTCCAAAGGCTACAGTGGTTGCGGCACGGGAGAATGTGACTGGTGATAAGTTTGCGACATTCGAACATCTCGCCTGGATTTTCGGCCGCGATGCCAAAAGACTTGCCGCCGATTTCGAGCCGCTACAAGCAGATCCCAAGCTCGTCGAGACATTTCGAAAGCGCTATCGCCCGATGACCGATCTGCCGCTGGTGGGCCTCTCCTGGGGCAGTAAATCCCACACCAAGGACGTGCCCGACTTCCCCGATTGGGCAAGGTTCATCGCCCAGACACAAGCCACATTCGTGTCGCTCCAGTACGGACAGATCAAGCCGGCGCTGCGGCGCCTGCGCAACGGCAATGACGCGCGTCTGATTTTTGACGGCAGCGTCGACCAGATGGTAGACATGGACCGTTTCGCTGCGCAGGTCGCCGCACTCGATGCCGTCGTGACGATCAGCAATACGGCGGCCCATCTTGCCGGAGCCCTCGGCGTGCCGACTGTTTTCCTCGTCGACGACAATTTTCAGACGGCATGGCCAGTGACCGGCGACCGGACGCCCTGGTATCCGAAGGGTGTCGTCATTCGCAAGGAAGGGCGTCCATGGTCGGCAGTACTTGAAGATGCCGGTCGTCGGCTTTCGCCGATGCTTTCCAACGCTCATCGAGTATAATCGAGTACTGCCTTGCCGAACAGACCATCCATCCTTCAAAAGGCAAAGGCCGCCGATCTGCGGCCGCAAAGCGCCCTCGGCAAGCGGCTGCAGAAGGTTGTCGAGCAGGCAAGGGAGCTTTTCAGACGCCGCTCGCGCCATGCCGACGAACCCGTCGAACGGCATATGAAGCTGATGGACGATAGTGTCGAGCGAAGAGACTGGAAGGCGGCTCGGGATCATGCCCTGGCGCTTGGGCTGCTTGCCGAGCAGCTTGGCGATCTCGGCCTGATCAAGAAGGCCGGGCGCGGACTGAGACGTCTCGACGGGGGCAATCGCACCTGGCAGTTGATTGCGTCCAGCAAGCAGGTACCCGGCAGGCCCGAATGGAACGGCAGTGACCTTACTGATCGCACGCTTGTCGTCGATCGCCGCGAAGGCGACCTTGCGATCTTCTTCCAGTTCGCCTCGCTGCTTGGCCCGGTTGTCACAGCCGCCCACCGATGCATCGTCTTCGTCGAGCCGCGACTGGCGCCTCTCTATCGCAGAACTTATCCGGCGCTCGACGTCAGGCTCGAGGGGGAAGGGGAGGTGGCGGCGGCGGACGGCGATCTCTTCGCCGGCTTCGAGACATTGGCAACGCATTTCTGGCCGGACGACCCGGCGGCACGCGCGCCCTTCGTTCCGCTGGAGCCGGATCGCCGGCTGGTTGCTGAGCTGCGTGGCACCTATCTCGATCGCGGGCCGGGTCCACTGATCGGCTTTGCCTGGGGAAGTCTCAACAAAAGCAAGGATCTGCCGGCTCTGGATGATTGGCGGCCGCTGCTCGACAACCTGCCTGGACGCCTCGTCAGCTTGCAATATGGCGATGTCGGGCCAGCGCTCTCCGATTTCGAGCGCTGCGCGCCGGGACGCATCATCCATGACGCTTCCGTGGACCAGCTGGTGGATATGGACCGCTTTGCCGCCCAAATAGCGGCGCTCGATGCGGTGGTGACCATCAGCAATACCGGCGCCAACCTGGCCGGAGCGCTCGGCGTGCCGACGATCGTCATGCTCGACGACGGGTTTCGGCTGTCCTGGCCCGCTTTCGGAGACACCGTGGCCGCTTATCCAAGCGTTCGACTGGTCCGAAAAGGCGGCCGAGCATGGGCGTCCGCAATGCAGGAAGCAGGTGGACGAGTTATGCAAATCATCGGTGGAGCTGGTGATGGACGGTAGCCAACTTCTTGGCCGGTTGCGCCGCGCGACCACGCTTGCAGGCTACAAATACAAGGTCTGGTTCCGACGTCACCGGCGGCAGCTTTTCCTTCGCTGGCGCGACGGCGATATTGCCGATCAGATGGCGGATTATCGGCGAAGCGTCGAGTCCCGCGATTGGCCGGCGGCGCTGCCGAAAGCCCTGGCTCTCGGGTCTATTGCGAAGGCGAGGCGAGAGGTCCACCTGCTCGACGAGCTCAGCAAGGCGCTGATGCGCATGGGTGCCTACGGCCCCGCGGCCGAACTCAAAATCGCCAGGCGCCACATCGTTGAGGGCCGTGTCGAGCGCGAGTGGCTGGGCCAGGATATTTCGGGCCAGATACTGCTGGTCGATCTGATGGAAACAGAAAAGCAGGGTCTGGCCACCGCGATCCACCATGCGAGTTCCGTCGGCCGTGCCCTGGCGCGCGCCGCCCGCTTGATCGTGCTGGTCGAGCAACGGCTAGTACCGCTCTTCCAGCGCACTTTTCCGACCGCTGATGTGCGGCCGGTCGGCGCTGACGGCAAGGCCGCCTATGGGGAGGCGCAAGCCTTCGCCGGCGTCCAGCATCTGACTGCCGTTTTCGAGACCGACGAGGCGGCAATCCGCGAGCATTTCGTGCCCCTTAAGCCGGACCCGGCCCGGGTCGCTGAACTTCGAGCCCGCTACCGGCAGGACGGACGACCGTTGGTCGGGATCGCATGGGGCAGCTCCAATCCCGGCAAAGACCTGCCGCCGCTGGCCGCCTGGCGTAACCTGATCGGCCGACCGGACGTCCGGTTCGTCTCGCTGCAATATGGCCAGATCGAGACCGACCTGAAGGTCCTGACCGACGCTGAGCCGGAGCGCATTCTTCATGACAGATCAGTCGATCAACTCGTCGACATGGACCTTTTCGCCGCGCAGGTTGCCGCGATGGACGCCGTGGTGACCATCAGCAATACCGGAGCGCATCTGGCGGGCGCGCTCGGCATCCCCTCGGTTTTCATTCTGGGCGATGGCTTTAAGCGCTCCTGGCCGGTCGAGGGCGACCGCACGCCCTATTATCCGTCCGCCGTACTGGTCTCGAAACGGGAACGCCCCTGGGCCGCGGTGATGGACGAGGCCGATTCTATCCTGGCGTCTTGGGTCATAAAAGTGAGTGGCTAAGGCATGTCGCCCAAAAGCGCATCGACTGAATGCGCTTCGACGCTATGCGCATTAAGTGGTTCGGCCGACGATCGGAGAGGGAGGCGCCCGTGTCGAACAGTCGTCGCAACAGGCCAAAAAACATAAGGCATTCCGCACCGGGATATAGTAAAGGCCAATTCGCCCCGCAGAGGATCGCAATTCTTGCCGGTATTTCTGCCTTGTGTTCGAACCGGCCGTAGGTTTAGGCGCCCAGCGATGGGGTTGGTCTGGCCTGCAGCGGTTCGGGCGCCAGCTCTGATAATCTAAAGGAGGTCTCTCCATGTCCTTTCTAAACATGTCCTTTCTAAAATTGTTCCAGGCCAAAGCGCCGCCTCTTCCTCTTATCGTATCCTTTCCGAAATCAGGGCGCACCTGGCTGCGTGTCATGCTGGACGATCTCGGCGTTGAAGTTCAATACATTCACGATGGAACCGACCACAAGCTGCTTAGACCAAAATCAAGTCTTAAGGAGAATAAATCTCGATACAAGAAGAGAAGAACAATAATGCTGGTTCGCGACCCAAGAGACACGGTGGTCTCGGGGTACTTTCAGGTTCAGAAGCGCCATATGCTTCCAGCGGGATCGTTCAGCGATTTTATCAGAAGCGACAACCATGGGATTGAAAAGATCATCAGATTTAACCTGCAATGGTTTGCGGCCATGCCCCGGATGCGCGAAATCCGGTATCTTCAATACGAAGATATGCATCGGGATACGGCTGGTGTCCTTCGCGCGATCCTTGGATTCCTGAACCTACAGGCTGACGATCGGACGCTTGTCGAGGTGGCGAACAACCGAACGTTCGACAAGATGAAAGTGAGTGAATCGACCGGTGATCTGTCCGATCGCTACGGCAAGATATTACAGCCGCGTGATGCGAACGATCCGGAAAGCTTCAAGGTGCGTAAGGGCAAGATAGGCGGTTACGGCGAATATCTTTCCGAGGATGACGTGGCCTATTGTGACGAGCAGTTGGCTAAGTTCGAATATTGGGAGAAGCTGGACAAGGTCTTTCGCACGAACGGCTTGTGCTATGCTCGCGTCGATAACCGCACTCGAGTTACCTCGGGTTAGGGAGCATTGCCGACATGGTGATGCGAACCGGATTCATCTGCGGCTGCGGCCACAGCGGCACCACCTTGATCGCGACGATCCTTGCGTCCCATCCAGACGTCTACCTGCCGCTCCAGGAAACCAACATTTTCTTCAAATGGACCCCGCTGGCACTGTTCCGCTACTGGAAGCTGAAGCGGGATGCGTTCAGGGCTGGAAAGAGTGTGCTGCTCGAAAAGACACCACGGCACATCCGTCGTGTCGCCCGCATTCGCCGGCTCGTGCCCGGCGCGCGTTTCGTCATGCCGGTGCGAGATGGACGCGACGTCGTGGCGTCCCTGGTCAAACGACTTGGCGACCCCAAGGAGGCCCTGGACCGCTGGATCAACGACAATGCGCTGGTTCTTGCGGAACGGGGAGAGCCGGATGTGCTGATCTATCGCTATGAGGACCTGATCGAGAATCCGGCCAAAATCGTCGAGCAGATATGCGGTTTTCTCAATGTGACGTTCAGCCCGGATCTCCTCGACTATCACAAGAAGCCGCAGCAATGGTTCAAGCCGACCGACGCTGGCCTCGAGACACCACATGCGGTGCTCCGGAACCAACAGGTCAACCAGCCGATCTACGACGGACGTGGGAGATGGCGCTCGGAACTCGGAAACACCGAGTTACAGGATCTGGTACAGGGACGAGGTGCCCAGCTTATGAAAGCATTCGGTTATGCATGATAACGGTTCGGCATCTGCTGGAAATACCGTCTACCAATCAATTTTGTCGATCAAACCCGTTTTGAACAGGCTGTGAGCTCCTTCATACAGCATTGACTGTTCGCCCATCGCGCTGAGGGTCGCTTTACCGCTCGATACCTCGTGATACTGGCGATATTTGGAAGCGCCGTTCCAATACTGACCCTCCGCCACCGCGACCTGCGCCTTGTCGTTGAAATCGGCGAAGAACTTGAAATGAAGCAGGCCGCCAAATCCCTTTATATAGTTCCGCCAATAAGGCAACGGCGAGTGAATCGATGTAAAAATCGTCTGCCGGTCAACATATATCAAGGGAAATTTGGTCAGCTTGTGTTTTCTGGCGAAAAGCCGGGTCCTCGGGCCGCCTGTGATCTTCAGATGCCGAGGGCTCTTTGTCACCTCATAGCCGCTGCTGTCGAAATGGTCCGCAACTTGCCATGGCGGCAAGATGGGATCGAAGGGGACGTCCCAGATGTTTCCGCTCGGATACATGTCGATCATCGGCGCCAGCAGACGCGTCATTCCGCGCCGCTTGAGCCAGTCGGCCAACGCGCCGAGCGGATGCTGATCCATGCCGTCATAGACAAGATATTCGTCAGCATCCACGGTCAGATACCAGCGAGGCTGACCATAAATCTGCACAATACGCTGCCGCCAAAGGTTTCCCAGGTCCGACTGCGAATAGGTGATCGGCGAACTGAATAGATCGACATCTGGCTGCTCGGCCAGAAGCTCAGCTGTTCCGTCGGTCGAGCGATCATCGAGGACGGCGAATCTGGTGACGCCGAGCTCGCGATAGTGCTTCAAGAACGGGCGCAGCCTGTCTGCCTCGTTGCGGATGACGAGGATTAAAGGCAGGTCATTCGCTCCAAGGGGCGTTATCGGCCGCAGCGATGACACTTCTGCCCGTCTTCCGAAGGTGTGTCTCAGCCGATATATGGCGGTATCGGTAATCGTCCGGCGGACAATGGCGGGCCAGGTTGCTTTGCTCAAGCCGTCGATTCCCTCATGGCGGTCACCGCCCGGCTGGAGCTGGCACTGATCCGCTGTTTGCTATTAATTTCTACATGCAGCACCGTTAGGCAAATCGCAAGCAGTAGTGAACAATGGACGCAGATCTGTTCTGAGTTCCGGCGGTGAGCTTTCCAACTGTTGCCGATGCGTGTCGGCCTCTATAGACATCGTCAGATGGCAACAAGGCCGGAGCCCAGACCTCATGCATGCGGGCATTCGTGGCATCGAAAATCAATTCGACAGGCCGATCCTGTTCGTGCGCCAGCGTTATGCGCCTTTCGGTGGAGGCGAGATCATGCTGGAAAATATCATGGCGGCGTTCGCCGCGCGTCAACGGCCGGTGGCCGTGCTGTCCGGCGACTGGCCGCGATATGAAGGGATAGAGTTCATCCATTGTGCCGGCCGCCGCTTTCCGCGCTCCCTGCGGGCGACGTCCTTTGCTCAAGCCGCCTGCCGCAAGATCGCCGAGATGCCACCGGCCCTGGTGCAGAGCAACGATCGGCTTCCGTGCTGCGATGTCTTCCGGGCCGGGGAGGGCGTTCATGCAGCCTATCTTGCCGAGCGGCGCCGTTTCGAGACGCGGCTTGGCAGGGCGGCAATGGCGCTGAGCCCCTTTCACCGCCAGACGCTGCGTCTCGAACGCGCAACCTATGCCAGCCCACGGCTCAAAGCTGTCATAGCCATTTCGAAAATGGTCGCAGAGGACATTGTCCGTCACTACGATTATCCGGCGGAAAATGTGCATCATATTCCCAATGGGGTGGACCTCGACCGCTTCAAACCGCAGCTGCGCCAACGGCATCGGGCCGCGGTCCGTGCGCGGTTCGACGTCGACGATAACAGGCCGGTCGTCCTGTTTGTCGGCTCGGGGTTTGCGCGAAAAGGACTTCTTGCATTGATGAGGGCTGTCGCCACGCTCGACGGCGAGCCGGAATTGTGGGTCATCGGCCATGACTCGCGCGCCAACGCCTTCAGGCAGGCTGGTGACAGGCTCGGTCTCGGCGCAAGGCTGCGGATGCTGGGGCCGCAGAGAGACATGTTACCGTGGTACGGCGCGGCCGATATTGCCGTGCTGCCTTCCATCTATGATCCTTTCGGCACAGTGGTGATCGAAGCCATGGCCAGCGGCTTGCCCGCTGTGGTAAGCACCGGTTGCGGAGCGCGCGAGCTTGTCGATCGATTCGAGCCGACGCTTGTTTGCGACGCGGCCAGCGAAAGCGACCTCGCTGCAGGGCTCGCGCACGCGCTGAAGTTGTCGTCACGACCTGAGACCGCAGCCCGGGTGAGAGCGGCAGCCGAACAGTACGATTTCAATGTCATGATCCAGCGAATGATATCGTTGTATGAAAATCTCGACCTGAAGTGACTTTCGACTTTTTGTTAGAATAGGTTAGTACCTCAGCGTGCTAACAGGCCGGGAGCCGATGCCGCAGATGCATTCGACCGACAGTGGCAGCCTTGATGCCGGAACCGCCTGACCGTGCCGGCGCTCTCAGTCATTGTCATCGCCCGCAATGAGGAAGCGAGCATCGGGCGTTGCCTACGCTCGGTCCATTTTGCCGACGAAATTGTCGTTCTCGACAATAACAGCAGCGACAGAACCAGGGAGATTGCCGGTGAACTGGGGGCCAAGGTTCTGATGACCCTTGATTGGCCCGGTTTCGGCGCGCAAAAAAACCGTGTGCTGGCCGCGGCAACAGGGGATTGGATCCTTTCGCTGGATGCCGACGAGTGGGTGGAAGCACCGCTCGGTGCTGAAATCAGAGCCGCAATCGCGGACCCAAAAGGCTATGACGGCTTCGAAATACCGAGAAGATCGCGCTTTTGCGGGCACATTGTCCGCCATGGCGGCTGGTCGCCCGATCTGGTGCTCCGGCTTTTCCGTCGCCGCTCCGGGCGCTTCAGCGACGACACCGTGCACGAGAAAGTATTGGTGAATGGGAAGGTCAGGCGATTGTCCCAGCCGATTGAGCACGACTCCATCACCGACCTGGCAGACGCCCACGACAAGATCGGCCGGTACGCAGAAGCGTCCGCCGCGCAACTGCTTGCCGAGGGCAAAAAAAGCTCGATAGGCAAGGCGGTTTTGCGCTCCGTCTGGGCATATATGCGCAGCTATATTTTCCGGCTGGGATTTCTGGACGGTGCCATTGGTGCGATGGTTGCCGCGTATTCGGCCAGCTACACCTATCAGAAATGGGCGCATGTCGCATTGGGAATGCGAGGCCAATTCCATCCGAAAAAGCAAGGCTGAGGCCAGGACAAATCTGTGAGAAACCGGCTTGGTTGACCGCCATTGTTGCCGAGCCATCGCCAACTAGTTAGTGTACGACCGTTTAAATCGAAAGCCAGGGTAGTGAATATGACTGATGCGTTTAGGGTATTTATCGGATGGGACAGCCGTGAGCCGATCGCGTACGACGTCGCGCGACATTCGCTGCTGAAACATGCGTCGGCGCCTGTCTCCGTCATTCCGATCAAACAGGATGAGATGCGTGCCCACGGGCTGTATTGGCGGGAAAAAGATCCGCTCGCCTCAACGGAGTTCACCTACACGCGCTTTCTCACGCCTTTTCTCGCCGACTACACGGGTTGGGCCCTGTTTTGCGATTGCGATTTCCTGTGGCTCGGTGACGTCGCAGGCCTGCTGAAATATACGAACTCGGACAAGGCGGTCTATTGCGTCCAGCATGACTATACGCCGAAGGCCACGACTAAGATGGATGGCGTGGTCCAGACATCCTATCCTCGGAAAAACTGGTCGTCGTTGATGCTGTTCAATTGCGCGCATCCTTCGGTTAAATCGCTCACGCCAGAGGTCGTGAATCAGGAAAGTGGCGCCTATCTTCACCGAATGCAGTGGGTTGCCGACGAAAACCTGGGCTCATTGCCGGTAGAGTGGAATTGGCTCGAAGGCTGGAACGAAAAGCCTGCTGTCGGCACGCCTAAGGCGGTCCACTATACAAGCGGCGGCCCGTGGTTTGCCGAGTGGCAGAATGTCGACTATGCAGATTTTTGGATAGCAGAACGCGACGAATTCTTGGCTTCCGATCAAGCAGAATCTTCTCAGAGCGCAGTTCGATAAGAGCCATCGTGCTTGGCAGGTGACCTGAGCGCTTCCGAAGTGGCATCGATTTCCGTGTCGCGAAGAGCGCAGCAACCAGCCGTCAGACGCTGAGCGTCGACAACAATGCGTGGTGCCGCCTTGGGGCGGGACCGGGGGCAGATTGCGCCTAAGAATCTGGCAGTTCCGGCCGGATAAGCATGCCGCACCCAGATAAGGATCAGCTCGCGGCAATATGATCGGTTGGAGTCCGTCAGCTCTTTCATCGGCCTAGCCGGCACGCGAAAGTCGACCATGCCGTCACTGCGAAGACGCCTCGATCGTTTCTTGGAAAACCGCCGGCCTAAAATACCGCGGCTGCAGCTGAACTATGTCGAGCGCCTGGCGCTGGTTCGTCGCCATGGCGATTTTTCCCTTGCCTATTCGACCGCCGTGCAGAAGGGACTTCATTACTTCGGCGATGCCCAGGGCTACATCGCTTACGGCAGTAAAACGCGACATCATTTCGCGCTCGGTGATCCAATGGCTGACCCGGCCGATCGGCGCGACTATATCAGACGTTTCATCGAGGTTGCCGGCAGCCCGTGGTTCGTGCAGATCGGCGAACAGACGGCGCGCGTGCTTGCTGGGCTTGGCTATCAGGTCAACCGCCTCGGCGTCGACACCAGGCTTGTCCTGCCCGGCCACGACTTTTCCGGAAAGCGCAATGAGACAGTGCGCTATTCCGAACGTTGGCTCTTGAAGAAGGGGTTTTCCTTCGCGGAGGACAACGGGACCATCTTCCTCGACGAGATTGCCAGGCTCTCCCAGAACTGGCGGGCCGACCGCATCGTCAAGCGCTGGGAGATGAGGTTCCTGAACAGGCCCTTTGCCGATCACCTTGGCGTCGATATGCGCCGCTTCGTCCTGCACGGTCCGGATGGAGAGCTCGTTGCCTTGCTGGATTTCGATCCGCTGTTCAGTGACGGCAAGGTCATCGGCTACACCACCTCGTTCAAGCGCAAGCACATCGATGCCTCAGCGCATGCCGAGATCGGCCTGACCAAATTCGCGGTCGACCGCTTTCGCAACGAAGGTATTTCCGTCGTCACCCTCGGCCTGTCGCCGCTTGTCGAAATCGGACCCAGCGGCTTTGTCGAAAGCGATTTCTGGCGGCGCGCTTTCCAGCGCGCCTATGAATCGCCGTGGGTCAATCGCACCCGCTTCAACCTGCAGGGGCAGGCGGCCTTCAAGCGCCGATTCCACGGTGTCGAAGAGCCGACCTATCTCGCCTTTCGCAAGGGGACCTTTTTCGAGGCGCTTTCTCTGCTCCGGCTGATCAGGGCCGTCTAGTGGTTAGTGCGGAGACGGCCTCTGTCGAACGAGGCATGCGATATTATTGTGAGGCCATGATCAGAGTTTGAGTGCAGTGTGGTGTGATGACCATTGTCGAGTCTTGCAGGTTTATACTGGGGTCGCCGGATCTTCTCAGGGCGCGCGCTTCGGCGCGCCATTTCGATCAGCACATGCATGACACTCTCTCGGTGGTTGTCCTCACTGCGGGAAGTGCTTCATTGCAATCGAACCGATGGAGCAAAAGGGCGCAGCCAGGCGACGTGTTCTTCTTCAATCCATTCGAGGTGCATAGCGGTGGCAGTTTGGACCAGCCGGCCCGCTATGAGGTTCTGTATCCGTCCCCACGCTTCGTCTCGGACTGCCTCTCGGCGGGCGACTGCACCTCCACCGTCCCTCTCGTCCGGACCGATGTATTGCGCCGATGCGCGGCGACCGAAGCATTTGTCGATGCCCTATCCTCTCCAACTTCAGGCGCCGCTCCGATTGAGACCGCCTTGCGCAAGTTGTTGCAGAACTGCTCGTTCGAGCCTGCCGGTTTCGCCGCAAGCGGCATGACCGCTGTCCGAGCCGCTTGTCAGTTCATCGACGAACGGTATATGCGCGCGATCCGCACGGACATGCTTGCCCGGCATGTCGGACTTCACAAGAGCCATTTCGTCCGGATATTCCACCGCGCGACCGGCATTGCGCCGCAAACCTATGTCAGGCAGCTGCGCATCGCGAGGGCGCGAGAACTGATCTGTGCAGGCGCCGAATTGTGTGAGGCGGCACAATCGGTTGGTTTCTGCGACCAAGCGCATCTCACCCGCGAATTCAGGAAGGTCTACGGTGTCACTCCTGGCCGCTTGTCGCACGACCTTCGAGCCAACTCCCATTAGCTACAGCCGCCGGGCAGGGCAATCGCTGCGTCGCGCAAATCCCATTCAATAAACTGCCGCTCACTTGGCGTATCGGTCGGACCTCACCATCAAGAGGTCGACCAAATGTCGTTTCAAAGAACTACGGGCACCTACCGTAATAGCCACCCGGATAGCCAAGGCTACTACGGTAGGTATGGTGGCATTGACTACCCCGCGGAGTTGCGGCCCGAGCTTGCCGCCTTGGCCGAAACGCATCAGCTCGCCTGGAACATGCCGGATTTCCAGCGCAAACTGCATGATGCCCGCATTTATTTCCAGGGTCGGCCCACACCCGTACACCGCCTCGCCAATCTTTCCGCTCAAATCGGCGGCGCCACACTGTTCGTCAAACGCGAGGATCTGAACCACACCGGCGCCCATAAGCTCAATCACTGCGTCGGCTTCGCCCTGCTCGCGCGGCATATGGGCAAGACCAAGTTGATCGCGGAGACAGGCGCAGGCCAGCACGGGGTCGCGCTTGCCACGGCGGCCGCCTATTTCGGCCTCGAATGCGAGGTGCACATTGGAGAAGTCGATCTTGAGAAGGCACGTTCCAATGTCAGCCGCATGAAGGTTCTCGGGGCAACGGTGATTGCGGTTGGACAAGGTCAATCGGCGCTCAAGGAAGCAAGCGATTCCGCGTACAACGCCTATGCGCGGCAGTATCGACATGCCCTCTATGCGATCGGTTCCGCCATCGGCCCGCACCCGTTTCCGCTGATCGTCCGCGACTTTCAATCGGTAGTCGGACAGGAGGCACGGCAACAATTCATGGCGGTGAATGGCGGGGCTTTGCCTGATCATGTCGTGGCGTGCGTGGCCGGAGGATCGAACGCAATGGGTATTTACGCTGGTTTCCTAGATGATCAGGGTGTGTCGCTGCACGGGATTGAGCCCTTGGGAAAATCAGCTAAGCCCGGCGAGCATGCCGCCACGTTGACCTTCGGAACGCCTGGCACGCTGCACGGTTCGCACTGCATCGTTCTCCAGGACGCCGACGGCAATATTGCGAAGGTTTCTTCAATCGCATCGGGGCTTGTCTATCCGGGCGTCGGCCCGGAGATTTGTATGCTCCATGACGCAGTGTCGTTCACCGCAGTGGATGACGAGCAGACCGTCGCGGCGTTCTATCGGTTGTCGAGGACAGAAGGCGTTGTTCCTGCTCTAGAGAGCGCACACGCTGTTGCCTTTGTGATGCAATTGGCGGCGCGTTGTCACCCGTCGGAGCGAATCCTGGTCACTCTTTCTGGCCGGGGTGATAAGGATGTGGACTTCGTAATGGAAAACTACAGCGATTGATCTGTTGCCTAGGCTCGCTTGGCTCGAAAACAGCGAAAGATCCCGACCTGAAGGCGATTGCCGCGCCGGACCATTCTTGCGGTCGTCCCCCAGTCCCGCCGGGGCACTTTTGGCAGCCTGAGAACAGCTCCGCATCAGCGCCAAGGGGTTCGGATTCACGGTTGCTGCTGCGTACCGCCAGGAATAACGAGAGTACCCTGGCCTGGCCTTGAGTATCTGAAGCCTATGAAGAACAAAGCAACGATGATCAAACAAATGACGATGACCGTTACGACGCTGCCAGGACGGTATCCGGTATTTGGCGGTTGGACCATTGCCTTCCCACACGGCTATCGTCGTTGACGCTCTTCATCCTCCAGCCGAGCATGACGGCTGTCAATGGGCGCAGGAGCTGCACCCGCCATCCGTCGCGGGCGTTGGGTGTTCTTGCTGACGCCGAGATCACGAGCGATCCAGCGATGGCTACGTCCTTCGGCTACTAGCGCCTAGACTTTCGGCGCAAGCCGATCTGATTCGGGGCGCTCGCCAGTTTGGCGTCCAAGCTTTCTACCGCGTGCTTTTGCAGCGGCGAGTCCGGATTGACGCGCTCGCTGATCAGGTCGCGCTCAAATTCTGCAATGCCGGAGAGAAACGTAGCAGCATGCGACCGTGCGGCGACGACAGGTCGAATGCCGTCCCGTCATGGCGATCACCGAGACCTCCAGCTTTCCAGCTCGCGCAGCGGGTGGAGAAGGTCGACAGTCGAGCGTCCCACCTAGATAACTTGGTGACGAGGATTATGTGCAAAAAACTGCACACGAAAGTTCTGCTTCTCTTCTATTTTCGTTCGTGCGATGGGCGGCCGACCGTTCGTTTGAGGCGCCTTTTGCGGACTGCATTGGCCTATCCCGCGAGGATGTTCGCCGAGGTACCCGCGATCAGCCGCCGGCAGCTTCGAACCCGTTATGCGTTTGCCGACCGAAGCTGATGATGGACCTAACGACAACTTGTTCCTAAACGCGCTTCCATTGCTACGAAGGATTGGATGGCGGCGATCCACGCATGCTAGTCAAGCGGGAAACAGGAATGCGGCGGCGGGATCGAAAAAGACCTGCCGGCCGCAGGGCGACACATCCTGCGATTGCAGGGCGGCGGAGGTCGGCCTGATGTCAACCTCCTGTCCTGCGGCGGTGCGCGCGACGATCCGCCGACGCTCTCCGTAGAAGGCGATGTCGACGATCTCGACGTTCAGTTCCGCGCTCGCCGGGCTCCGCTCCATGCGAAAGGCTTCAGGGCGGATCATCAGCCTGGTCTTCTGGCCTTTGCCGAATGTGCCATTGGCCCTGACCCCGGATACCACCGAACCGTCCGCCAGCCGGATCGTCGCCGTGCCATCGGCGGTGTCGAGATGCTCGGCGGCGAGGAAATTCGAATTGCCGATGAAGCCGGCGACGAAAACGGTCGCCGGCCTGAGATAGAGGTCCTCGCCGCTGCCGGTCTGCTCAATGCGGCCATCCCGGAACAGGGCGATCCGGTCCGACAGATGCAGCGCCTCTTCCTGATCGTGGGTGACGTAGAGGATGGTGACGCCCGTCTCGCGATGGATGCGGCGGATTTCGCCCTGGATTTCCTCGCGCAGCTTCTTGTCGAGCGCCGACAATGGCTCGTCCATCAAAAGGATCGGCGGATCGTAGGCCAGAGCCCGGGCCAGCGCGACGCGCTGCTGCTGGCCGCCCGACAGCGCGCCGGGCAAACGCCCGGCAAAACTTTCGAGCCGCACCAGGGCCAGCATGTCGGCGACCTTCTTCTTCACCTCGGCGTCCGGCCGGCGGCGAACCCGCAGCGGAAATTCGACGTTTTCGGCCACCGTCAGATGCGGAAACAGCGTGTAGCGCTGAAAGACCATGCCGATGTTGCGCTTGTGCGAGGGCACTGCAAGCAGTGATTTTCCTTCCAGCAGGACATCGCCTGAACTCGGATCCTGAAAGCCGGCGATCGCGTAGAGCGTCGTCGATTTTCCCGAGCCCGAGGGCCCGAGGAAGGTAAGGAACTCGCCCCTTGGTATATCGAGGGTGACGTCGTGCACGGCGACGACCGCCCCGAACGCCTTGCGCAGATTGCGGATGGAGAGGAAGGGCTGGGTCATGTACGGAACTTTCGCTGCAGCAGCGCCGTCACCACCATCAGGGCAAGCGTCAGCCCGACAAGCAGGCTGGAGGCGGCGGCGATCACCGGACTGAGGTCCGACCGCAGACTGCCCCAGATCTTGACGGGCAAGGTCTGCAAGCTGGGGCTGGCCATGAAGATCGCCACCACGACTTCGTCCCACGAGGCGAGGAAGGAAAAGATCGCGGCGGAGAAGATGCCGATCCGGATCGACGGCAAGGTGATCCTGAGCCTGGCCTCGAGCGGGCTTGCACCGCAGACGATGGCCGCATCCTCGATCGACTTGTCGAACCCTTCGAGCGCCGTGGCGATCGGGATGATGGCGAAGGGCAGCGCCAGCACGGTGTGGGCGATGACGAAGCCGATGGTGGTACCGCCGAGGCCAAGGCGAAGGAAGAAGGCGTAGATGGCGATGGCGAAGACGACGACGGGCAGGACCATCGGCGTCAGCAGCAGGCCGCGCAGGATCTCACGCCCGGCAAATTGGCCACGAACCAGAGCAAAGGAGGCGATCAGGCCTATAAGCACGGCGAGGATCGCCGTCATGGTGGCGATCCGGGCACTGGTCAGCGCGGCGTCGAGCCAGGCCGGATCGGCAAAAAGCTCCTGGTACCATTTGAGCGTCCAGCCGGGCGGCGGAAAGGCCAGCCAGCGCGACGAGCCGAAGGAGAGCAGGACGATGAAGACCACCGGCAACAGAAGAAAGCCGGCGACCAGCGCGGTGAAGCCGAACAGGGCAACCCGCAGTCCACCCATGCGGTCATAGTCGAGCAGCATCTCAGATGCCTCCGCTCATGCGCCTGGCACCGGCAAGGCGCAGCTGCAGCGCGTAGAGAGCCATGGTGACGACAAGCAGGATGAAGGCTGCGGCGCTGCCGAGCCCCCAGTTGAGCAGCGACTGGACCATCTGCGCGATCATTTCGGCAAGCATCATGTTCGACGTACCGCCGAGCAGTGCCGGCGTTACGAAGTAGCCGAGCGACATGACGAAGACCATCAGGCCACCGGCGGCGACGCCGGGCAGCGACAGCGGCACGAGGATGCGGCGGAACGCCTGGAAAGGGCTTGCGCCGCACAGCGACGCCGCACGCAGCGTCATCGGATCGATCGCCCGTAACGTGCCGACCAGCGGCAGGATCATGAAGGGCAGCATGATATAGACCATGCCGATGGTGACGCCGGTGAGATTGTTGATGAGCGGCAGCGGCTGGTCGATGACGCCGATGGCCATCAGCGTCCGGTTGATGACGCCGGTGCGCTGCAGCAGCACCATCCAGGCATAGGTGCGGGTCAAGAGATTGGTCCACATCGACAGGATGATGATGCCGAAGACGATCGAGGCCAGTCCCGAAGGCACGATCGCCAGCATCCAGGCGACCGGAAAGGCGACAAGGACCGTGACGATGGTGACCAGCGCCGCGACCAGGAATGTGTTGAAGAACACCCGCGCATAGGTGCCGTCACCAAGCAGGGCCGCGTAGTTCTGCAAGCCGGGCTCGGGTTCCGTGACGCTGCGCAAAAGCAGGACCAGGACGGGGACGACGAAGAACAGCACAATCAGGATCAGGGCCGGCAGCAGGCCATTGAGGCCTGCCGGCACCCGCACCGTTCCAAAGTTCCGGCGTATTTCGACCGACATGGCAGCGACCCGGCTACAGGACGAGACGGCGCGAACCGTCTCGTCCATTGCTGTTCAAGGGGAGGCTTACTTCGCCTGCCAGGCATACCAGCGCGCGGCTATGGTGTCGCGGTTGGCGGCCCAGTAGTTCATGTCGAGATTGATCTGTCCGTCGACATGAGCGTCCGGCAGCGATTTCACGGCATCGGCCGGCATCTCTGCCTTGGCCTTGGTGTTGATCGGCGCATAACCGCTGGCTTCGGCAAATTTCGCCTGGCCGGCGGGGCTGCTCGCCGCGGCGAGGAATTTCATCGCCGTATCCTTGTTCTTGGCACCCTTCGGTACTACCAGAACGTCAGCTGCGGTTAGGTTCTGGTTCCAGGAGACGCCGACATCGGCACCATCCTTCTCCAGTGCGAAGACGCGGCCGTTCCACAGCTGGCCGAACGCTGCTTCGCCGGATGCGATCAATTGCTGCGACTCCGCGCCGCCGCCCCACCAGATGATGTCCGACTTGATGGTGTCGAGCTTCTTGAAAGCGCGATCGAGATCCAGCGGATAGAGCTTGTCGGCCGGAACGCCATCGGCCAGCAAAGCGATCTCGATGACACCGGGCGCCGACCATTTGTAGAAGGTCCGCTTGCCCGGGAACTTCTTCAGGTCGAACATGTCGGCCCAGCCGGCCGGTTCGCCCGAAACGGCGCCCTTGTTCCAGGCGAGCACGAAGGAATAGTAGAAACTGCCGACGGCATGATCGGTGGTGAAGCGCGGATCGAGGTCGGCCTTCGGCACGGAGGTGAAGTCGATCGGCTCGAGCAAGCCGTCCTTGGCCGCCTTGATGGCGAAATCCATCTCGACGTCAACGACGTCCCAGTTGACGCTGCCGCTGTCGACCATCGCCTTCAGCTTGCCGTAGTCGGTTGGACCGTCCTGCATCACCTTGATGCCGGATGCGGCGGTGAACGGTTCTGCCCAGGATTTGGTCTGCGCTTCCTGGGTCGTCCCGCCCCAGCTGGTGAACACCATGTCCTCGGCCTTTGCGGCCGTCGTTGCCAGAAGTCCGGCAAGGATGCCGGTAATGATCAGTTTCATGTCGTTCTCCTCTGTTGTTTTCGTTGTTGTCTGTTCGCGATCGGTCGATTTCGCCTTGATCGCGCATCCCCGGCCAGCGGCGGCTACCGCATGACAAAAGGATCGGGAATCGGGTCGTCCGAGGTGCGTATCCACACCGACTTCGAACGCGTGTAGTCGCGGATCGCATCGAGGCCGCCTTCGCGGCCGAGCCCGGATTGGCCATAGCCGCCGAACGGAACCAGCGGCGAGACCGCTCGATAGGTGTTGATCCAGACCACGCCGGCATGGATGCCGCGCGCCATGCGGTGGGCTTTTGCCAGATTGGTGGTGAACACGCCGGACGCCAGGCCGAACTTCGTGTCGTTGGCGAGCGAAAGCGCTTCAGCCTCGCTGTCGAAGGCGAGCACACAGAGCACCGGGCCGAAGAGCTCTTCGCGCACGCAGGCAAGGGTCTGATCAGGCGCGTCGATGATCGTCGGCGCGTAGTAGAAGCCATCCGCCATGCCCGTGGGGCGGATGCCGCCGGTGACCAGCCGCCCGCCCGCGGCCAGGCTTTCAGCAACGATCTTCTCTATCCATTCGCGCTGGCGCGAGGTGGCGAGCGGTCCCATTTCGGTTACGGGATCCTGCGGATCGCCGGTCCTGATCGCCTCGGCCTTGCGCTTGAGCCGGGCGAGGAATTCGTCCTTCACGGAGCGCTCGACCAGCAGCCGCGAGCCGGCGACGCAGCTCTGGCCGGTGGCGGCGAAGATACCTGCGACGACCGCGTTGGCGGCGCTGTCCAGATCGGCATCGGCGAACACCACGACCGGGCTTTTGCCGCCGAGCTCGAGCGTCGTGAAGGCGAGGTTTTCCGCCGTATTCCTGACGATCTGCCGAGCGGTCGAGGGACCGCCGGTGAAGGCGACGCGGGCGACGAGCGGATGACTGGTCAGGCGGTGACCGCAATCATGGCCAAAGCCGGTCAGGATGTTGACGGCCCCGGCGGGAAATCCCGCCTCATGGACGAGTTCGGCGAAGGCCAGCAACGGGGCAGGGCCGTCTTCCGATGCTTTCAGAACGATGGTGCAGCCGGCCGCCAGTGCCGGTCCGAGCTTGACGGCGGACAGGAAGAGCTGCGAATTCCACGGCACGATGGCGGCGACGACGCCGATCGGCTCGGGCCGGATGGTCACTTCCATGTCGGCCTTGTCGATGGGGACAAACGAGCCCTCGTGCTTGTCGGCCAGCCCGCCATAATAGCGGTAGTAGTCGCCGACATAGGCGATCTGGGCGCGGGTCTCGCGGATGATCTTGCCGGTGTCGCGCGTCTCGAGTTCCGCCAGCCGGTCGGCATTGGCGACCACCAGATCGCCGAGCCGCACCAGAAGCTTGCCGCGTGCCGTTGCCGTCATCGCTGCCCACGGACCGAAGCGCAGCGCCCGGTGGGCGGCTTCCACGGCGTGGTCGACGTCGGCCGACGATGCAGCAGGCATCGTCGCCCATGGCGCGCCCGTCGAGGGATCGATGCTGTCGAAGGTCGCCGCCACCTCGACGAAGCTGCCGTCTATATAGTTCCTGAATTGAGTGGTGCTCATCGCAATCCAGCTTTCGGCCCAGCTTTCGGCTCGGAAAAGGCCGGCATCACCCTGTCGATGAAGAGCTGCAGCGATTTCTTCTTGCGTTGATGGGAAAGGCCGCTGTCGATCCAGATCGAATACTGATCGTAGCCGAGCGCTTCGTAGGCCTTCAGCCTGGCGATCACCTCGTCGGCTTCGCCAATGACCAGGTTCTGCCTGATCTTGTCTGGCGCATATTGCGGCATGGCCGCGATCTCGTCCTCGGTCAGCGCTTCCATTATGCCCTGGCGCACCGGCTTCTTGTTCTGGAACCAGGCGCCGAACTGGCAGTAGAACTGCGACAGATCCTGCGCGAGCCGGTCAGTATCCGCGGCGTCCTCGGCGACGAAAGTATGCATCAGCAGCATGATCTCCGGCCTTGGCACGTCGGGGTGGGCATTGCACGCCGCGTTGAAACGCTCCATCAGGCTGGCCACTTCGCCATCGCCCGAGGCGAGCGGCGTCACCTGCACATTGCATTTGCTGGCGACCGCAAAGTCGTGCGAATTGGGGTCGCGCGCCGCCACCCAGATCGGCGGGTAAGGTTTTTGCAGCGGCTTGGGCGACGAGGTGGTCGACGGAAACGACCAGAACTCGCCGGCGAGTTCGAAATCGCCATCCCACAGGCCGCGGATCGCCGGCACCATCTCGCGCATATGCTGGCCGGCACCCCAGGCCTCGAGGCCTGGGAAAAGCCGCTGGTATTCGTAAGCGTAGGCGCCGCGCGCAATGCCGATGTCGAGACGGCCGCCGGTGATGACGTCGGCCATCGCCGCTTAGCCGGCAAGTTTGATCGGGTGCCAGAACGGCGCGACGATGGTTCCGGTGCCGAGCCGGATGCGCCTGGTTTTGGCGGCGAGCCAGGCGATGTTGATGAACGGATTCGGCGAGATGGTGAATTCCATCCCGTGATGCTCGCCGATCCAGGCAGTCTCGAACCCCGCCTCTTCCGCCTGCAGAACCAAGTCCTCCAGCTCGCCGACAAGCTCGGAATGCGGCCTTGCCAGATCCGATCGCTCCATGTGGACGAAAAGCGAAAATTTCATCGGTTTCACCCGCGACCGGAAAGAGAAATTTGAGAAGGCGAGGGCTTGGCGAGCGGCCGGACTTCGCCTTCGACCTCGTTGCCGACATAGACGCCGAACGCATCTTCCGTACGTTCGCGCGCATAGCGGGCAAGCATCGAACGCACCGCGGGATCGGCGATCTTCAGATCGGCGATCTGCTCAATGTCGACAAGCCGCATCTGGCGATCGTCGGAATAGGGGCCATCGACCGTTCCGCGATAATAAACATGCGTGCGCGAGGGGTCGGCGGCATCGTCCCACACCGCGAACAGGAAGCCGAGATGGGTATCTATGGCCCTGGCGGCAAGGCGGCCCTTGAGGCTGCGTGTATCGTTCGGCGTGCCCAGTCCGCGCCCGGCAGGCAACTCTTGAAACCCGTCGGCCGTTTCGAAGAACAGCACACGGCCCTCGTTCTCGAGGATAGCGCCGACCTCCGTATCGGGGGGCACTGCCGCCAGCGCCTCCTGGCTGAGGCCGGGCGTGACGTAGGTGCCTCTGCAATAACCGAGGGGCTGGGCTCCGTTGTGGCTGAAATCGCGGACGCGGCCGATGAGGATCGAGTGATCGCCGGCATCGACCAGCTGCTCCATGCCGCAATCGAACACCGCGACGGAGCCGTCGATCAGCGGATTGCCAGTCCGGCCCGATTGCCAGGCCACGGCCGCGAACTTGTCCGCGGCTTTGGAAGCGAAGATGCCGGAATGGGCCCTCTGGCTCTCCGACAGGATGTTGATGGCGAAACCTCTCGATGTCGAGAAAGCATTGTGCCCCAGCGCCCTCTTGGCGATGCAGACAAGCACCAGCGGCGGCTCGAGTGAGACCGAGGTGAAAGAGTTGGCGGTGAAGCCGCGCGGTTCGCCTTCCGCTCCGATCGTGGTGACGACGGTGACGCCGGTCAGGAAAGAGCCGAGCGCCCGCCGGAATTCGCCGCTGTCAAAGACTGCATCCGTCTCCGGCTTCGCGCCAGCGTCTCCTGCCGTGTCGAGAAAATCCATGATGTGTTGGGTCACTTTTTCGGGGGAAGCTATTGCCATCATGTGCCTTTCTCCATTGAGCACGAGGCATTGGCCGTGCGGCGCAAGCCTGGCCATCGCCGCCGACATGGCCGGGGTCGAATTGCTGTCTTGCGACCCGGTCATGAACAGGGCCGGTGCGGCAAGACCGGGGAGAGCATCGGCATGCTCGGCATCGGCATGGGCAAAAAGGCGATAGGTGCGCGCGTAGCCTTCAGGGTCGACCCTTTCGAGGGCGACGCGCGCGGTGGCGGCCGCGCCGATAAGGTTCGCCGGCAGCGGGTCGCCGAACCAGCGGGCAAGCGTTGCCGCAATGGCGGAAGGATTGCCATGGGTGCCAAGCGCGGCCGCACGCTCGCGTACGGCCTGCGCCAAGGTCGCGGGGCGGCGGAACACCGCATTGAGGCAGACGATGGAGCGAACGCGGGAAGGGGCGCGAAGGGCGATTTCCAGAGCGACCAGCGCGCCCATCGAATGGCCGACGATCGACACCGACGCCAGGCCAAGATGGTCGAGCAGGCGAACCGCCTGATCGGCGAAATCCGACAGGCTGGCTTCTTCCGGCGGCAGCGGTGTAACGCCGTGGCCGAGCATGTCGATGGCGATCAGGTCGTGATGGTCTTTCATCGACGCGATCTGATCGTGCCAGATCGCGGCGTTCATGCCGACGCCGTGAATGAGCAGAACCGGCGCGCCGGAGCCGGCGCGGATGAAGCCGGTGCCGTCCGGAGCCGTGTCCCGGACCCATACGGTGACAGCGACGTCAGCCATGCAGATCTCCGACCTCCTTGAGGTCCTGATAGCGGTCGCCGATACGGTGGTGCGGGCGGCCGCCAATCGAGGCGCCAAGCGCCACCACCAGCTCTTCGGGCGCGGGCGCGTCGCCGATCTGAAAATGTATGGTCAGATAGTGGGAGCGGCGGCCTTCGTCGTTCTTGTCCATCAGCGGGACCATGATCGGCGTGTTCGGCCCGCCGCGCAGATTGGTGAAGGCGAGATAGGTCTTGGCGCCGACCGCGCGACGGTAGTGGTTGCCGAAATGCAGCGTATGGATCAGTGCCGATGCATGCTCGATCTCGCCCGCCGTGCCGCAGATCGCGGCCTTGCCGTAGCCCTCTATCGCCTCACCGGAACCGGCGACGGCAATGATTTCGCGGGTCAGCAGTTCGCCGAGGACGGGAGCAATGGCGCGGATCTCCGGCGACAGGTCGTCGGTGAAACCGCGGCCGGCCCAAGGGTTTGTCAACACGGCGGCGACGCCGATCAGGCGCAACGGCCTCGGGGCTTCCTTGCCGCCCTCGATTAACGTGTTCTCGATGTAGGTGACGATCTTTCGAATGGCTGGTTTCATGAAAGTCCTCGGTCGCCACGGCGCTAGACAAACACCAATACCTTTACACCGTCTTATGGTATACCATACTATGGAGCGCCGGGAGCCTTGTCAATCGGCTATGGAATCTGTTTTGTGATCGGGTCAGGGTACGGAGAGAAAATGCCAGGCGATACGCTGCGGATCGACCGCTCTGCCAAGACGTTGAGGACGCTAGCGCTGGAGCGCATGCGTGAGGCGATCATGGGCTTTCATTTCCAGCCTGGTGAAAGGCTGGTCGAGCGGCCGCTTTGCGATCAGCTCGGGGTGAGCCGTTCCGTCGTGCGCGAGGTGCTGCGGCAGCTGGAGGCGGAAGGCCTGGTGCAGATGATACCGGGCCATGGGCCCGCCGTGGCCAAGCCGGATCTCGGCCGCACTGACGAAATCTATGAATTGCGGGCGTTGCTCGAGGGCATCGCGGCGCGGGCTTGCGCCCTAACGGCCACCGACGCGCAGATCGCTTCGCTCGATGCTGCCTTGACGAACCTGCTTGACGCGTGGGCGTCACGCGCGCCTGTCGAGGTGATGCGGGCGACGACCAAGTTCTACGAAACGCTGTTCGAGGCGGCCGACAAGCGCATTGCCTGGGAAATCGTGACGGGGCTGAATGTCCGTATCAACCAGCTCCGCTCGATGACGATCGCGTCGGAGAACCGCCGCGAGCCGGCGATCGCGGAAATGACCGAAATCATGGATGCGATCCGGTCGCGCAAGCCAGACGAGGCGGAGGCGGCGGCGCGGCGGCATGTCGAATCCGCGTGGCAGATCGCCCGCAACACGCTTCGCCTTGGCTGAATGGTATGCTGTCAGCGGTTGATCGTTCCACGGCAGGCATCTAATTGATGTGTGCGGTGGGATGTGTGACATGACCAAATTGCTTTCAGTTGCGGCGGCAAATTCGTATATCGGGTTAGTTGGGTGTACATCTCTTGCCAAATTGCTCTGTCATTCCAACGGAGTATCGGACGGATTGAGACAGAGAAAAGTAGTAAAATGAATATGTTACGCCACAAACTTGCCGTGGCACCTATGATGGACTGGACGGACCGGCATTGCCGGTTCTTCCATCGCCAGTTGACGCGCGAGGCGCTGCTCTACACCGAGATGGTGGTGGCCGATGCGGTCATCCACGGCGCACGAGAGCGGCTGCTCGGCTTCGACGATACTGAGCATCCAGTGGCACTGCAGCTCGGCGGCGCCGATCCGGGAAAACTGGCCGAGGCGGCGCGCATCGGCGAAGCCTTCGGCTATGACGAAATCAACCTCAATGTCGGCTGCCCGTCCGACCGCGTCCAGTCGGGCACCTTCGGCGCCTGCCTGATGAAGGCGCCTGTGCTCGTCGCAGATTGCGTCGCGGCAATGAAGGCGGCGGTGAAAATACCGGTTACCGTCAAGTGCCGCATCGGCGTCGACGAGCAGGATCCGGAGCCGGCACTCGATGCGCTGGCGGACGGTGTTTTCGCGGCCGGCGCCGACGCGCTGTGGGTGCACGCCCGCAAGGCTTGGCTGGAAGGTCTGAGCCCAAAGGAAAATCGCGACATCCCGCCGCTCGACTATGGCCGCGTCTATCGGCTGAAAGCCAGAAAACAAAACAAATTCATCGGCATCAATGGCGGCATTCAATCTCTCGCAGAGGCGCTGAGGCATCTCGACCATGTCGATGGCGCCATGCTCGGCCGCGCCGCCTATCACACGCCAGGGATACTGACCGGCGTCGACGCCGCGTTTTATGGCGGCAAGGGCAGGGCGTTCGATTTTGCCGCGCTGATCGACGCCATGGCGGATTACGCGGCACGCCATATCGAACAGGGTGGACGGCTCGGGCATGTCACCCGGCACATGGTCGGGCTGTTTCACGGTCTGCCCGGTGCACGCCGCTATCGGCAGATCCTGTCCACCGATGCGACAAAGCCGGGTGCCGGACCGCAGGTGCTCAAGGCGGCTTTCGCAGAGGTCGATTTCGGCAGGTCCGCAGAGGCGGCCTGAGGAAAAAACTTAATCCCGCAAAATCATGCGATCGCCCCGGACGTCGAAACCCGATAGCGAGCCGATGAAATTCATACCGAGCAGGCTCTGGCCGAGCGTGCCGGGTGCTGCGATCATGATGGGCATGTCCTTGCGCACGATGCCGCCGATCGACAGTTCGTCCGTTTTTACGGCGGCGGCGCGTGTCATGCCGTTGGCGGTAGAGATCGGTATGGTGAAGCGGAGAGCCGCCGAATTGAACCCGACCGCCAGTGCGTCCTCGGCGGTCAGAACGGTGCTGGTGGCGCCGGTATCGACAACCGTCAGGATCGGCGTGCCGTTGATCGTGACGCGCGCTTCGAAATGGCCGTTGCCGGTCTTGTCCAGAGTGACGGTGGCATGGCCTTCTTCCACGCCAAGCGCCAGCGGACTGCCGGGAACAAGGCCGGCGGTGATCCGGCTGGCGAAATCCTGCAACTCATAGCGGTACTGATAGCCGGCGATCAGCGCCAGCACGATGGCGCCCCAGGCGCCGAGGCTGCGGGCCATGGTGCCCAACGGCCTGCCCGATCTCAGCAGGCCGGCGCCGACGAGTGCCGCTAAAGCGCCAAGCCAGATCAGCTGGCCGAAATCGTAATTCTCGATGCCGAACGTACTACCGGCGGAATCGTTGAGCATGAGCAGGAGCACACCCGCCCCGATCGCGATGATTAGAATCCACAACAGTCGGTTCATCTCTGCGGCCGGTTCACGAGAGGGCGTCGCGTTCGCGTGCCATGCGGCTGCGACGGGTTTCCCGGCGGGGGCGTCGCTCGACTGTTTCCAGCCTTGCCGGTAGCTCGGCCATGACGCTGCGGCGGGTTTGCGGGGTCATGTCGATCCAAGCGGCGATTTCCCCGCGCGTGCGGCCGCAACCGAAACAGAAGCCGGTTTTCATGTCGATCGAGCAGACCAGGATGCACGGGGATTCAGTGGCCGTCATAAGGATTTCCTTGGCTAGCCTCCACATGGTGCAACGACAAAGTCAATGCAAGCCCTCGGGGATGCGCCGCCAACAGGTGCTTTCGCGTCAATACCTCCAAGTTGTGCCGGGCCTGGAGGTTGTGCCGGCTTGAGGTTGTGCCGGCTGGCCAAGGCGGCTATGCCGCTCACCAATTCACAGGGACGACCGCCATCGACATGACCAGCGCGCTGCCTTTCGACGATTTTCGCGACCTCCTGGTGAGCCTGCCGCCGGCAGATATGGCGGCCGGGGCCCGCGTGCGCCAGCTGTTTGCCAAGGCAGACAAGCCCAACGGCTCGCTCGGCCGCATCGAGGACATCGCCGCTTGGCTCGCCGGCTGGAGCGGTCGCGCGCCACCGGCGGTGATGTGGCCATTGGTGGCGATCTTTGCCGGCAATCATGGCGTCACCCGTCACGGCATTTCGCCGCGCCCCGTCGCTGCCACGGCAAACGCGGTCGAGCTTTGCGCCGCCGGCGGTGCAGCGATCAACCAGATCTGCATCGCCAACGATCTCGGCTTGAAGGTGTTCGATCTGGCTCTGCACATTCCGACAGCCGACATCACGGAGGACGCGGCACTGGACGAGCGCGGTTGCGCCGCCACCATGGCCTTCGGCATGGAAGCGATTGCCGGTGGCACCGACCTGCTTTGCCTTGGCGACCTCGGCGTCGGCAATTCGACGGTCGCCGCGGCCCTTTGCGTAGCACTGTTCGGCGGCAAGGGCGCCGACTGGGTCGGCCCTGGATCGGGTGCCGACGCGGCGATGCAGAGGCGCAAAGCGGAGGTGGTCGATGCTGCGATCGCGTTTCACGGCGCGAGCCTCAAGGACCCGCTGGAAGCGCTGCGCCGGGTCGGTGGACGGGAATTCGCAGCGATCTGCGGCGCCATTCTGGCGGCGCGGATGCAAAAGATTCCGGTGCTTCTCGATGGATTTGCAGCAATGGCGGCCGCTGCTGTCCTACATGCCGCCAACCCCGCCGCGCTCGACCATTGTCTCCTCGCCAGCCTGTCGCCGGAGCCGGGGCATGCCAAGGCCGCCGAGCGCCTCGGCCTTCGCCCGCTGCTCGATCTGGGTGTCAGTCAAGGCGAGGGGGTAGGGGCGGCTCTTGCCGCTGGCCTGGTCAAGGCCGCCGCGCTGACCAGCTCCGGCATGGCGGCGGCGGTCCGCGGTTAGGCATTCAGCGCCGGCGCGAAGCAACCGCCTGGGTCGGCAGCGCCGGCAATTCCTCCATCACCCGGCTCAGCGGGAAGATGGCGATCGCCTCGGTGCCTTCGCGCAGCCTGGAATGGAGCTGGAATTCGCCGCCATGCATGGCCAGCAGGCCTTGCACGATCGGCAGGCCAAGCCCGGTACCCTGTTCGGCGCTCTTGATGGCGATCGAGCCCTGGCCGAAGGCCGAGAGCACGATCGGGATCTCGTCTTCCGGTATGCCCGGCCCGTTGTCCTTGACGGAGAGATATTGCCCGCCGCCCGCCGTCCAGCCGACGCGCACGCGGATTTCGCCGCCGGTCGCGGTGAACTTGATAGCGTTGGACAAGAGGTTGAGCACAATCTGCCGCACCGCGCGTTCGTCGGCAAACAGGCGCGGCAAGGCGTTTTCGAAATCCTGGACGATGCGGATGTCCTTGTTGCGCGCCTTCAGCTCCATCATGTGGCAGCAATCCTCGACGACGGAAAGCAGCATCATCGGCTCCTCATTGAGCTGATAGCGGCCCGCTTCGATGCGCGACAGGTCGAGGATTTCGTTGATCAGGTCGAGCAGATGCTGTCCGGAGTCATGCACGTCCCGGGCATAGTCGCGATAGGTCGGGTTGCTCATCGGGCCGAGCACCTCGTTGGCCATCACTTCGGAGAAGCCGAGAATGGCGTTGAGCGGTGTGCGCAGTTCGTGGCTCATCGAAGCCAGGAAACGCGATTTCGCCAGATTGGCGTCTTCCGCTCGCCGCCGTGCCTCGTCCGACATCGATTTCGCCGTCTCCAGTTCGGCGATCAGCGCATCTTTTTCGGAGCGGAACGACAGCAGCATCAGCGAGGAACGGTTGAGCTGGCGCGCCACATAGGTGAAGAAAGGCAACGAGGCGATCAGCAAGCCTGCCATGATCGCCTCGACCGGCATCCATAATTTCGCACTGGCATAGGCATAGATGGCGACCGGGAGGGCGAACGTCGCCAACAGCGCACCGCGCAGAGACGACGCCAGTATCGCGGTTGCCGCCATGGCGAGTAGCAGCACCACCGCCTTGGCGATCTGGAACTGATCGACTTGGCAGGTGCCGCAGCCGAGCCATGCAAACCAGGCCCAGCCAAGGCCGCAGAGAAAATGGGCGATCAGGAAATCCCTGTGCGTTTCCAGCGGGTTGAGCTCGGACGCTTGAGTGATGCGTCTCGCCATGAATGCAACGATGGTATAGCAGGTGAATGTGAACAG
Source organism: Mesorhizobium sp. M0244 (assembly GCF_040321795.1). Lineage (NCBI taxonomy): Bacteria > Pseudomonadati > Pseudomonadota > Alphaproteobacteria > Hyphomicrobiales > Phyllobacteriaceae > Mesorhizobium > Mesorhizobium sp. M0244. The sequence goes on from NZ_JAMYSE010000006.1 coordinate 57,146, forward strand.
CGCCCAGACGCCGATCTCCGTGCCGATGCCCGCGAGCAAGCCTGCCGCGGCAATTGCCAGAACGAGCAGCGGGATGATGATCGCGCCGCCGGTCATCGAACGAGCGTGGAGCTTCAAAAGCTCGCGGTCGAAGTCGGGATTTCCGGCTTGCTGCGAAAGACGGTCGCGCGTCTTGCGCACCGCGCGCGCGACATCGCTGTTGCGATGGCGTTTCCTGCGGTCCACAATAAACTTGTCCGCTGTGGTCGAGCGTTGCAAGGGCATGAAGTCTTCAATTTACGCGGGCAGCAATTTCAAATTGTTAAGCTACGTTCGAATGATTAACCAACGGTTTGCCATATGAGCCGTTCGTGGTCGCGATGGCCGCGCCAGCGATACTATCCGCCGCGTCCGCGAAGCCTGTGGCGCAGGCTGGTGGACTATGGATTGACGTTCGTCGTGCTCGGCCTGTTGATCCTCCTGGCGGCGCGCCTCGACCGGGTGGAGACGCGCAAGACGGAGGGCGCCGCTGTCGTCAATGATGGCGATACGATCACGCTCGGCAGCGAGCGTATTCGCATGCGCGGCATCGATGCGCCGGAATATTCGCAGATCTGCCGCAAGTACGGTGCCGACTATCCCTGCGGCAAGCTCGCGCGCCAGTCGCTGGTGCGGTTGATCGCCGGCAAAGCCGTCTCCTGCAGCGGCTGGCAGCGCGACCGCTACGGCAGGCTGCTCGGCGACTGCAAGGCCGACGGCAAGGATCTCAACCGCGCCCAGGTCGAGGCCGGCTGGGCGGTCGCCTTTGGCGATTTCGAGACCGAGGAAGCCGCCGCGCGTGCGGGCAGAGCCGGCATCTGGGCCGGAACTTTCGACGAGCCGAAGAACTGGCGCGAGAGCCACGGCCACGAGCTGGTCGAAAGAAAGCACAGCACCTTGGCGTCGATCGGCGACGCCTTGCGGGAAATTTTTCGCTTCTGGTGAGCTGTGCCTATAATTGGTCGGGATGGACGAGGAAGGATAGAGATGAAGCTGTTCGATGGCGGGCGCGCGCCCAATCCACGGCGGGTTCGGGTTTTCCTGGCCGAGAAGGGACTCCGGGTTCCGCTGGTGCCCATAGACATGGGAGCATTGGAGCACAGAGAACAGCCGGTCAGCTCGCGCAATCCGCTGAAGCGTCTGCCGGTGCTCGAGCTCGACGATGGCACCATCATTACCGAGTCCGTTGCCATCTGCCGTTACTTCGAGGAATTGCATCCCGAGCCGGCTTTGTTCGGGCGTGGCGCGCTCGGCAAGGCAATTGTCGAGATGTGGCAAAGGCGTGTGGAGTTCAATCTGTTCGGCTGTGTCGCCGCGGCGTTCCGGCATATCCACCCCGCGATGAGGGAATGGGAGATCCCGCAAATCCCCGAATGGGGAGAGGCCAACAAACCGAAAGCCGTCGAGTTCCTGAAGTTCCTCGACACAGAACTCGCCGGCAGGGAATTCGTCGCCGGCGATGTCTATTCGATCGCCGACATCACCGGGCTGGTCGCCATCGATTTCATGAAGCCTGCACGCATCAAGGTGCCGGAAGAGTGCACCAACGTGCTGCGCTGGCATCGGGCAATCTCCGGCCGGCCGAGCGCCGCCGCCTGACAATGAGCCCTGAATGAGCGAAGAATTGGAAGCCGTGACGGCGAGGGTACGCGCCTGCCGCATCTGCGTCGACAAGCCGGCAGGCAGGCCGCTGCCGCACCAGCCGCGTCCGGTACTCAGGCCATCGTCGAGCGCCCGCATCCTGATCGCCAGCCAGGCGCCGGGCACCAAGGTCCACGTGTCAGGCATGCCGTTCACCGACACCTCCGGCGACCGGCTGCGAAGCTGGCTGGGTGTCGGCAGCGAAGAATTTTACGACACGGACAAATTCGCCATCGTGCCGATGGGCTTTTGCTTTCCCGGCCAGGACGCCAAGGGCGCCGACCTGCCGCCGCGCCGCGAATGTGCGCCGGCCTGGCGAGCATCGCTGATGGCGCTGATGCCGCAAATCGATCTGGTGCTGACGATCGGCATCTACGCGCAAAGCTGGCATATGGGCACGGCGCGCCGTCCCTCACTGACGGAAACAGTTATGGACTGGCGTGCCATCTGGGCAGCGCCGGCCAGCCCGAAAGTGCTGCCATTGCCGCACCCGTCGTGGCGCAACACCGGCTGGCTGAAGCGCAATCCATGGTTTGAAATGGATTTGCTGCCATTTCTGAGATCGGAAATCCGCTATCGCCTGGGCTAGGCTTTCAGCAAGAAATCACTCGCTTTCGCGCTATCCGACAGAATTTCTTTCTTGTAATAGACTTGAACAAGAGGGAATATGGTAATCTATTCCTTGAAGCGCGTCGCGCATGAGGGGACGCGCGTTAAATTCTTGTTTTTATGCATGTCGTTGTGCCAAAGCCGCTGCGCACTTTGGGCGACTTGCATCAGGGGAGCACCCAATGGACCGCCTCGATAGAAAAATTCTCCGCCTCCTGCAGGAGGATGCAACGCTTGCGGTCGCCGACGTCGCCAAGAAGGTCGGCCTGTCGACGACGCCGTGCTGGCGGCGTATCCAGAAGCTCGAGGAAGAGGGCGTCATCAAGCGGCGTGTTGCCATCCTCGACCATGAAAAGGTCAATGTGCGGGTCACCGTATTCGTGTCAATCCGCACCAATTCGCACAGCCATGAATGGCTGCGGCGCTTTTCGGAGGTCATCCAGGAATTTCCCGAAGTGGTCGAATTCTACCGCATGAGCGGCGATGTGGACTATCTGTTGCGCGTCGTGGTGCCCGATATCGCCGCCTACGATGCCTTCTACAAGCGGCTGATCGCCAAGATCGAGATCCGCGACGTGTCGTCTTCCTTCGCCATGGAGCAGATCAAATACACGACCGAGATGCCGCTGGATTACATGATGCTCGACAAGGAGTCCGGCGCCAACGCCGCCTGAGGTTCTTCTGCTTAGTTCTTCTTTTTGTTCAGGAAAGTCCAGGGCGAGTTGACCGGCAGCGTGATCGTGTCCGGCACGGTGTCGACGTTGACCACCTCGGCCTTGCGCACGGCGTAGCCCGACTGGATGACACTGACCCCGTCGAGGATGAAAAGCTGGCTCTTCTCCATGCCCGGTTGCAATGCGCCGGTCACCGAAACCGACTGGTAGGCCTCAGACATCCTGTAAGGGCGGGCCGGCGTAACGAGGACGATCTGGTTGGGCGGCGGCGTCGGCATGTGGCTGCAGGCCCCCGTCCACGGCACCAGCAGGAATTGATAGATGAGATCGCCGTCGCGATCGACCGGCAGTGCGTAGCCTGCGAGCTGCACGGTCTTGTCCTGCAAGTTGAGAGACAGCGTCTCGCCATGGTCGGGCATTTTGGCCGCGATCATCGGCAGTCCGACGCTTTCGGCGGCTGCCTGGGTCGCCGGACGCAGATCCTTCCAGAAAATGTGCGTGGTCCCGCCGGAAGCGCTTGCCGCGATGGCGGACGCCAACAAGGCGGCTGCCACGATCGCGCCTGATTTAAAACGGTTGTTCATCGCTGCTCCACTGTTTGAGCCTTGACCTTGCGGCTTGTGACATCAAGTAAAGCTGCCGCTGCCCACAGGTCAACGCTCAAGCCGCATCACATGCCGGCGCGAGCCGGTCATGCCGATCTCGCGAAAGCCGCGGGCGACGAACATGTCGCGAAAACCCATGAAGCTGTAGCTCGGCGAAGCCTGGTCGACCGGATAGGCTTCGATCGTCCTGGCGCCTTTGGTGAAAGCGTGATCGATGGCCGCGTCGAGCAATGCGCTTGCCAGACCGCCACCGCGCAGCGCTCCCGGCACAAAGAAGCAGACGATCGACCAGATCCCCGTCTCGTGGTCGTCCTGCTGCCGCGACAGCTTGCGGTAGGTCTCGCGCGGCGCGACCGAGCACCAGCCGACGGTTCTGCCATCGATCTGGGCGACAATGCCGACCGGCGTGCCGGCGTCGATCAGCGCCATCACCGCGCGTTTCTTCTCGTCGTTCTCGACATGCTCGCGGCGGTCGAGATGGCGCCAAGCCATACACCAGCAATATTTCGGCGCACCGGGTTCCTCGAACAGGTTTTCGAAATCGGCGCGCGTCGATTGCGTCACCTCGGCAAAGCGGATTTCAGTGAACTCAAGCTTTTCTGGCAGCGAGCCGTCCGAGCGTCTTGGCATCGGAAAGTTCCTTCACGGCGTCCTTGCCGATCCAGCGCGCAGTCTTGTCCGTCGAGGCCGCCAGTTTTTGCGCCAGGGCAAGGGCAGGGCCGTGCAAATTCATCGATCGCTTGCCGATCGAACGAAGCGCCCAGTTCACGGCCTTCTTCACAAAATTGCGGCCGTCGGTCGCATGCGCTTCGATGATCGACAGGAATTCGAGGAAGGTCGCCTCGGGTTCCTTCTTCCGGTGGACTACCGACCAAGCCATCATCGCAAAAGCCGTGCGTCGAACGAATTCCCGTTCGTCGACCGCGAATTCGGCGATCAGTTCCCTCCAGCAATCCGTATCGACAAAGAGATCGGAGACCCCGTCGACGATATCCCATGAGTCGAAAGTCGCCGCCCATCGTCTTGCATTCGCGGCGGAGAACCGCTCCGGATCGGCCGTGACGGAAGCGATGAACTGCGCCTCCATGATGCCCGTCTGCCAAAGCTCGAAGGCACGCTCATGGTTGCGCTTGATTTTTCTTGGCAATCTGCCGCTGCACGCCATGCGAGATACCGAGCGCACGTTCGATCTTGATGCCGTAGCGCAGCATGCCAAGGCGATTCTCCTCCGAGGCGATCGAGCGCAGATGAGCGACAATTTCGTCGGCGCTGGATTGCGGCGAGAGCTCGACCACGGCGAAACCCTATTTCTCCAGCCTTGCCAGCAGCGAGGATGTGTCCCAGCGCTTGCCGCCCATGGCCTGCACGTCCTTGTAGAACTGGTCGACAAGTGCCGTCACCGGGAGTTTGGCGCCGTTGCGGTCGGCCTCGGCGAGGCAGATGCCAAGATCCTTGCGCATCCAGTCGACGGCGAAGCCGAAATCATATTTGCCGGCATTCATCGTCTTGTGTCGGTTCTCCATCTGCCAGGAACCGGCCGCGCCCTTGGAAATCACCTCGATGACCTTTTCGATGTCGAGCCCGGCCTGCTTGCCGAAATGGATGCCTTCGGCCAGTCCCTGAACGAGGCCGGCGATGCAGATCTGGTTGATTATCTTGGTGAGCTGGCCAGCCCCTGCTGGTCCCATCAACCCGACCATGCGGGCATAAGCATCTATGACCGGCTTCGCCCTGTCGAAGGCGTCTGGCTCGCTGCCGACCATCACGGTCAGCACGCCATTCTCGGCGCCTGCCTGACCGCCGGAGACCGGGGCGTCGAGGAACGAAAACCCGAGCGCTTGCGCCTGCTGCGCCAGTTCACGCGCGACTTCGGCCGATGCGGTGGTGTTGTCGATGAAGATGGCGCCTTTCTTCATGGAATTGAAGGCGCCTCCGGCGCCGGTCGTCACCGAGCGAAGGTCGTCATCATTGCCGACGCAGGAAAAGATAAAATCCTTGCCCTCGGCCGCCTCTGCTGGCGTCGCAGCAAGGCTGCCGCCATGTTGGGCAACCCACTGCTCGGCCTTCGCCCTGGTGCGATTGTAGACGGTGACATCATGACCGCCCTTGTTCTTGAGATGCCCGGCCATCGGATAACCCATGACGCCAAGACCGAGAAATGCCACCGAAGCCATGTTTTCGAATCCCTTGGAAGCCTGCTTTGCGGCCTTCTTACCGGATCAGGCAAGGCGATGGGAGTCAGCGATGCAGATGGATTGTGATGCGCCGTTCGATCCACTCGACCCCGTGGCGCAGTGTTTCGACGATGATCAGATAGATGATCGCCGCCCAGATATACGACTGAAAATCGAAGGTGCGCGCATAAGTGAGCCGGGTGATGCCCATCAAATCGTAGACCGTGATGATGGCGACGATTGCAGAGCCCTTGATCATCAGGATGATCTCGTTGCCATATGGCCGAAGCGCCACGATCAGGGCCTGCGGCAGGATAATTTTCCACAAGATTTGCAATTTGTGCAGGCCGAGCGAGGCGGCACCTTCCCATTGGCCCCTGGGTACGCTCTGGATCGCGCCACGCAAAATCTCGGCCTGGTAGGCGGCCGTATTCAGCGAAAAGGCGAAGATCGCGCAATTAAACGCTTCGCGGAAGAAGCCCCACAGGCCGACCAACTCGAGCTCCGGCCTGAAGGAGCCGACCCCGTAGTAGACCAGGAAGGTCTGCGCCAACAGCGGCGTGCCGCGAAAAAAATAGACATAGGCATAGGCGAGCCCAGACAGAATCCGGTTCTTCGACATGCGTGCATAGGCGATGGGCACCGACAGGATCGCACCAAGCACAATCGAAATGGCAACCAGCAACAGAGTTATGCCAAGACCGGATATGTAGCCGGGTGCATATTTCTGGAAGAACTCCGGGTTCCACGCACTGACTAGGTAGACGATCATGCCAATGCCGAGAGCGACCCACAGGCCGACCAGGACATGGCCGAGGATGCGTTGACGTGGCCAGCCGCGTGCTGGCGGCGGTGGCCGGTCAACCTTCAGGGTTTCGCTTGCCAGGCTCATCTCTTGACCTCGCTGCGGCCAACGGCGCGTTCGATCGCATTGATGCCGAAGGAGGAGACGATCGCCAGCAGGAGATAAATCAGGCCGGCAAAACCATAAAACAGGAAGGCATGCTTGGTGACGCGAGCGGCAACCCCGCTCTGCCGGAGGATCTCGTTGAGGCCTACCGCCGAGACGAGGGCGGTGTCCTTGAGCAGGATAAGCCAGAGATTGGCAAGTCCGGGCAACGCGATGCGGATCAACTGCGGCAGCACGATCAGCCGCATCGTCTGGCCGCTGGACAGGCCAACCGAATAGCCTCCCTCATATTGCCCATTTGGAATCGCGCGGAAGGCGGATAAAAACACCTCGCTGGAATAAGAGGAAAAAATGAAGCACAGCGCGATCATGCCGGCGACGAAGCTGTTGACGTCGGCGGACGTGCCGGGGCTCACCAGCCGGACAATGTACTGCAGGATCAATGGGATGCCAAAGAAGATCAGAAACAGGGTGAGCAGCTCGGGTATTCCGCGAAAAATTGTGGTGTAGATGTTCCCGGCCAGTCTCAGCGACGGCTCTTCCGACTGTTTGGCCAACGCCACGAAAAAGCCGAGCGTCAGCCCGAAGGGCAGCGTGGCCAGAGCAAGACATACGGTGACAAGCACACCGGAGGCGATATCGTCGAGCCATCCTTCAGGCCCCCAACTGAGAAGCGTCAATGCGCTCTGCATCCGGCTGCCTGTTCTCCTTCAGGGGCTCTTTTGAGAGCCGCGCCGCACCCCTCATACGGCGTTCTTTATGGGAACGGCGGGAAATTCCCGCCGTTCATATTGTCATTTCAAATCAGGACTCGCCGCCATAGACGTCATATTTAAAGTATTTGTCGTTGATTTCCTTGTACTTTCCGTTTGCGCGAATGGCGTCGATCGCCGCATTGAACTGGTTGACCAGGTCGGTCTCGCCCTTGCGCACGGCAATGCCGGCGCCCGGACCGTGGATTTCGATGACCGGCTTGATTGTGCCGACCAGCTTGCAGCAGGCTCCGTCCGGCGAATCCAGCCATTGCTGCAGCACGACAATGTCGTCATTGGCGGCATCGAGTCGGCCATTGGCCAGATCGAGCTGGTATTCCTGCGCGGTCGGGTACGGCTTGACGGTGCTGTCTGTATAAGTCTTGGTCGAATAGTTGAAATGCGTGGTGGACGCCTGCACACCGATCGTCTTGCCGGCCAAATCTTCCTTGCTGACACCCTTGATGTCAGTGTCCTTGGGCGCGGCGATCGCCGGCGGCGTATTGTAATATTTGTGGGTGAAATCGACCTTCTCGGCACGCTCGGGCGTGATCGACATCGACGCGACGATGGCGTCGAACTTGCCAGCCTGGAGCGCCGGGATGATGCCGTCCCAGTCCTGCGCGACGAAGGTGCACTTCACCTTCATCTCGTCGCAAAGCGCCTTGGCGATGTCGATGTCGAAGCCCACGAGCTGGCCGTCGGCGGTGAGATTGTTGAATGGCGGATAGGCTCCCTCCGTTCCGATCCGCAAGGTCTTTTCCTGGGCCTGGGCAACGCCAAGCGTCAGTAGCGCAGCCGATGCGGCGAGCGCGATACGCAGTGTAATACGCATGATGGTCCTCTCTGTTGGTCCCGGCCGTCGTTCCCGAACAGCTCTGTGGGCGGTGCTTTTGACCGCCCGCTGATGCGATACTCCCATTCTTTCCCAAGAAAAAGCAACTGCAAAAACCGTCGCTTGAGGGAAGGTCGCGTTCAGAAAACAGTGACGCAGGGTCAGACGCCTGAATGGGGAAAAAAGTGACCGGAAGCTGTCTTCGGCCGTATTCTCAGCGCGTCAGGTCGGTGGCGCGTTCGATGAAGTCGGCTATCGAATTCGTGTCGTCGAGATCGAAGACCGGCAGGTCTTCGCCCACAACGGCGAAGTCGGAGGCGATGGCGACGATGTGTGGATCGGTTGCCGAGAGCGGTGTCCGGTCCTTGGCCTCAAGCCGTCGCGTCTCGATTTTCTTGTGCGCCTCGCGCTTGTAACCCTCTACCAGCACGATGTCGGAGGGTGCCAGCCGTGACAGAATCGCGTCCAGCGTCGGCTCGTCCTCGCCGCGCAATTCGTGCATCAGTGCCCAGCGCCTGCCCGACACGATCGCGACCTCCATCGCTCCCGCCTGCCGGTGGCGAAAGCTGTCCGCTCCAGGTTTGTCGATGTCGAAATCATGATGGGCGTGTTTTACCGTCGACACTTTCCAGCCGCGCCGAACGAGTTCGGCTACCAGCTTTTCGGTCAATGTCGTCTTGCCGGAGTTCTTCCAGCCGGTGATGCCGAAGATACGTCTGTTCATGGCTCGATGCTCTGCAACAGATGGGCGGCCTGGGCAAGGTCGTCGAGAGTGTTGATGTTGAAGAACGGATCGATTTCGGACCCGCCGGATTTCAGGATGGGAAATTCCACCTCGACAAAACCGTGCCGGTCGATGAACGCCGAAACGCGCCGGTTGTCTTCCTCTACGAGAAATTGTCGCAAGGCCTGGTCGAGCCCCAGCGGCCAGAGCGCAAACGTCGGATGCCGTTTGCCGCCGGAACAGGCGACCGCGATCGAATCGGGGCGTTCATCGGCTGCCGCGAGCAGCCGCTCGACCATATCCGTGGGCAGGAAAGGCGTGTCGCCGGCAGCCGTGACCAGCGCCTGACAAGTCGTGTCGGAAGCCCATTCGAGGCCGGTCAGGATCCCGGCAAGCGGCCCGGCAAAACCCGTGACGGTGTCAGCAAGCACGGGAAGCCCCGTGGCGGCAAACCGTGCCGGATCGCCATTGGCGCTGAGCGCCAGCGGTCCGACCTGCGGGCCAAGGCGCGAAACGACACGATCGAGCAGGGTGCCGTCGCCAAGCGCAAGCAGCGTCTTGTCGCCGCCGCCCATCCGGCTCGACCGGCCGCCGGCCAGAATGATCCCTGCGATAGGTCGGCCCATCGTTTGCTGCCTAGATCCAATGACCAAAATCAAGTTTTCAAATCAGACGGTCGTCCACGGTCGCCTATATGCCGTCCGGCGCCATGTCCGGTCCAGCGCTTTCGGCGGCTGTCTTTCGCCGGCCGACGATCCGTTCGCGGTAGAGTGCATAGAGGCCTGAGGCGATGATGATCGTGGCACCGAGGATCATCGGCAGATCGGGGATATCGCCGAAGATTGTGAAGCCAAGCAGGATTGACCAGAGCAGGGCAGTGTAGCGGAACGGCGCGATGAAGGAGATATCGCCCACCCGCATGGCCATGATGATGAACTGGTAGCCGATGAGCACGAGCACCGCCGCCAGCGCCAGGAACGCCGTGCTTTTCCCCGTCATGGGCGTCCAACCGCCCATCGGCGAAAGCAGTGCCGCGCCCAGAACCGTCATGGCAAGAGCGGTGGCGGTCGACACCAGCAACGTCGGAATTGCCTGCGGGATCCGCTTGGTGGCGAGGTCGCGCACCGCGCAGCATGCGACGCTGGCCAGCGCCAGCAGAGAAAACACGCTGAACCCTTCGAAGCCCGGCCGCACGATGATCAGCACGCCGGCAAAACCGACGGCAATGGCCAGCCAGCGCCGCCAGCCGACGCCCTCGTTGAACACAAGTGCGGCACCCATCGTCACCGCCAGCGGCAGGGCCTGCAGCACGGCGGAGACATTGGCGATCGGAAGATGTGCCAGAGCAACCAGGAACGACACCGTGGCGCCGGCCTCGCTGACGACGCGCAGCGCAACTGTCGGCTGCAGCCTCGAGCTTGGCCGGGCAAGCGCGCCTCGTTGCCACGCAAGCAGGCCAACGAAAAGCGAAGCGAAGGCGCCGCGGATCAGCATGACCTGCGCCATGTTCATCGATTCCGACGAGAATTTGGTGATCGCGTCGTTGAGGGTGAAACCAATCATGGCCACCATCATGAACAACGCGCCGCGCAGGTTTGGCGAAAGAGGCAAGGCGATTACCGGGTGAGTCCTGCAGCAAGCGTCTAGCAGGCACCCGCAAAACAGCAACGTCAAAGGGCTGGGCCACAGCCTTTCTGTGGCCCGTGACATCCCCCTCGCAAGAGCGGCAGGGCTTATTTGGGCGTCAGTACCTCGGTGCCGTTGCCTTCCTTGCCGGCAATCGTCCACAGGCCCTGCAGCGAGCCGTCTTCCTGCACCTTGTAGACGACAAGGCCAACCGCCTTGCCCATGACATAGCCGGCGGAGAACGCATCGTCGTTGCGCATGCAGATGCCGTCCGAGGAAGAGCCGCCTGTCTCCCAATGGATTGTGCAGGTCGTCTCGCTGGTCAGCGTGATGGTTGCGTCGCCGCCATAGGACGATCCATCGAAGTTGGTGCCGGCAACGGCATAGGTGCCGCCGATCGACTGGGCCGCCGCGGGCAGAGCCGCGAGGCTGAGCAATGCGAGAGAAAGAATGAGTTTGCGCATGTCGTATTCCCCCACTTGAGCGAAGAACCGCTCCAGAACAGAGGCTAGGCCTGAACAGGCGCGCGGTTAATCCGGCAACCGTTTGCGGACAAGACTTTTTCTGGGTGTGCCGCCGAAAGGTGCCGTTTTAAAAGGGCGGCTTTGGAGGGCAAATCGATCACGCTGCGGCTCCAGGAAATTTTTCGACGAGATCAAATTTGCTCGGCAAGATTCACCAAATTAGTCATTGTAGGCTTCTGATCTTATCTGGGAGGTGGTCCATGATGAATGCACGAGGCAATGCAGGCAGGCTTGGCGCGGGCAGCAGGCGGCATGTTTCGTCGCTATTCCGATGCTCTTCTGCGCTGGCGGTTATCCTCATGGCGACTGCACCTGCGTTCGCCGAGAACGGCGCTTCGGCGTCGGCAGTCGAACGGATGTCCACGCCGGGTCCCGAAGCGGATGAGCTCTCTCGCCGCGTCGGCAAATGGAACGTCGTCAACACGATCTGGCCAACGCCCGGCGCCCAGCCGATCGTGATGACCGGGCTGGTGGCCGAGCGCACGATGATCGGCCCCTTCATGCAAGAGGTGATGCGTCCGGGGCCTGGCTCGAAAATCCCAGACTTCCAGCGGATAGCTTATTTGAGCTATGACCGGGTGGAGGGCCGCTGGAAATATGTTTCCATGGACACGCGTTTCCCGGCGGGGATCATGCCCGCCTGGAGTTTTGGTGGTGAGCAGGACGGCAAGATTTCACTGCTGTTCGAGCCGCTTGGTTTCGTCGGGTTCGGGCCCGAGGTCGAAGGGCGGTTCACGGCCTCCGATTTCATCATTTCCAGGGATGGCGACAACCACGAGGTGGCCGAGCAGCACTTCCTCCAGGCCAATGGTAGCGGCAAGAAATGGCTCGCCGTGCAGTACAATTACACACGTCAGCCGTAATTCATCAGCAAAAACAATAGGCTGCGAACACGTCGAGACGGGGCCGGATGCTCACGGTCCCCTGAGGCTGCCGGCGATAGCACCGACGAGCGGGTCGTATTTCGATTTCAGGGCTGGCGGGTATTCGATCCAGACCGTGCGGATGACACCATCTTTTCCGAACAGGCGGCGTTCGTAGAAGATGTTCTCGCCTTTGATGCCCGACAGCACCGCCCAGTCCTTGCTGGTCTTGCTGTAGGTGATCTTGTAGCCAGGTTCCCTGCTGGCTTGCTCGGCGGAGACGAAAGCTTTCGGGGTGTCATCATCGATATTGAACATGCCCGAACAGATCAGGCTGGCGCCATCGGCGGTGAGCCACTGTTGTCCATCGCCATTGTCCGGCTCAGGCTGGCGAAGAGTGAAGATTTCATCCGGAAAGGTGCAGACAGTACCGAAGCGCTCGTTCGTATAGGTGAATGGCGCGGCAACTACTTCCGTCACCGCAACAGCCATCAAAGACGCCAAGGATAGAGAAGAAAAAAGCTTCATGCGATGCCACGTTAGTCGATGACCGAGGGCGATCTTGCACGAAATCGGCGAAAAATCAGCCGCCGGTGACGCTCATGTGCCGCGACACCGACGGGCGGTTGGTGCGGCGATCGATGATGAAATCATGGCCTTTCGGCTTGCGGCCGATTGCCTCGTCGATGGCGTCGGCGACCAGCTCGTTGCCTTCGGACGCACGCAGCGGTGCGCGCAGGTCTGCGGCATCTTCCTGGCCGAGGCACATATAAAGCGTGCCGGTACAGGTCAGCCGGACCCGATTGCAGCTTTCGCAGAAATTATGTGTCATCGGTGTGATGAAGCCCAGCCGCCCGCCGGTTTCGGCGACATGGACGTAGCGGGCCGGGCCACCGGTCTTGTAGGGAATATCGCTCAGCGTGAACTGGCGCTCGAGTGCTGCACGCAGTAGCGACAGCGGCAAATACTGGTCGGTGCGATCGGCATCAATCTCGCCCATCGGCATGGTTTCGATGACCGTCAGATCCATGCCACGGCCATGCGCCCAGCGCAGCATTTCCGGCAATTCGGCGTCATTGAAGTCCTTCAAGGCCACCGCGTTGAGTTTTACCTTCAGCCCCGCCGCCTGCGCGGCGTCGATGCCGTCCATGACCTTGTCCAGATTGCCCCATCGGGTGATCTGGCGGAATTTGTCGGCATCGAGGATATCGAGCGAAACGTTAATGCGCTTGACGCCGCAGTCGGCGAGCTCGGCGGCAAAGCGCGAAAGCTGCGATCCGTTGGTGGTCAGCGTCAGCTCTTCCAGCGCACCGCTCTCGAGATGCCGGGAAAGCTGGCGCAACAGATGCATGATGTTCTTGCGCACCAGCGGCTCACCACCGGTGAGGCGGAGCTTGCGCACGCCCTTTTCGATGAAGACCGTGCAAAGCCGGTCGAGCTCTTCCAGCGACAGCAGGTCCTTCTTTGGCAGGAAGGTCATGTCCTCTGCCATGCAATAGGTGCAGCGAAAATCGCAGCGGTCGGTGACCGACACGCGCAGGTAGGTGATCGTGCGACCGAAAGGATCGATCATATCCATGCTTATGCGCTTCCCGTGGCCGTGAACGGCTTCGTTATATATGGCTATGTGATACGAGCCAACTTGCCATTCAAGATAGAAGCTCGCAATCTTCGGCAACATTCCCCAGCCGACAGATCATGTCGGAAGTTTCCATGCGGCCTTTTCCCTCGACGCGAAGCGGCGTAGGGAAGGACGGTTCTCCGCAGGATCCACCACCATGACAGCGCCAAAGGAACTCAGGGTCTCGAAGGACCGCAAGCTGCTTTCTGTGACCTTTCCGGGCCATCAGCCGTTCGAATTGCCGGCCGAGCTTCTGCGCGTCGCTTCGCCATCGGCCGAGGTGCAGGGCCATTCGCCCGAACAGCGCGTCACCGTTCCCGGCAAGCGCAACGTCACGATCCTGAAGATCGAGCCGGTCGGCAATTATGCCGTGCGCATCACCTTCGACGATTTCCACGACACCGGCATCTTCACCTGGAATTACCTGCATACGCTGGGTCATGAGAAGGACGCACGCTGGGCCGCCTATCTCGCCGAGCTGGAAGAGAAGGGGCTGAGCCGCGATCGTTGAATGGTTCCCGCGGACGCTTCCGGTCAACGCAGGATCGCCAGTATCTCGCCGGTGTCGTGATAAAACGGCGTGCCTTCGATCAGCCGGTCATCCTTGAAGCGCAAGACTTCGGCAAACGGCTGTTTGATGGTTGCACCATTGGCCCGCGATGTCAGCGAAAGCGTGCAACTCATGAACACCATGTCATCGTTTTGGGCGGTCTGAAGGTCCTCCACCGCCACGTCGCTCCAGATTTCCCGCATCTTGCGGAAAAGGGCGCCAATGCCGTCGAGGCCGTTCCAGTCACCGGCATAGGGCAGGGACTGCGGCTCATGCACGACAATCTCGGCATGGAATGCGCTGGCAAGCATATCGAGGCTCTCCGACCCTGATTGCAGGAAACGCATTTCAACATTGAACATGTTTTCAATAAGTCCCATGGCGGTGCGTCGCCGGTCGAGCGGTTTATCCATTTTCGGTTCTCCGTATCCGTCAGCACGATCGTGCAGGTAAGCGGTTTGCTCTTGTTCGCGTTCCCTCGACACCCGTTTCCTGATGACGACAAACGGGCATCGTGTCGTGAAAACGTCATGCATCTGGAGTAGCGCCGGCAAAGGTTTGGAGACGAAAACATGTCTATGATCACCAGCGTCGAACAGCTCGAAGCGCTCTATGGCCTGCCCGGCGAGGCGTCGGTGGTCAAGGAACTCGACCAGCTGATTCCCGAATACGCCGCCTTCATCGAAGCTTCGCCGTTTGCTGCGCTCGCAACCTGCGGGCCGGAAGGGCTGGACTGCTCGCCGCGCGGCGATCTCGCCGGCTTCGTCCGCATCCACGATCCGAAAACGCTGATGATGCCGGACCGGCGCGGCAACAACCGTGCCGATTCGCTGAGGAACATCCTTCGCGATCCGCGCGTCGCGCTTCTGTTCCTGGTACCGGGTTCCGGCACGACGCTGCGCGTCAATGGCCGCGCCCGCATCACCATAGATCCCGAACTCTGCGCCTCGTTCGCAGTCGAGGGCAAGCCGGCGCGCTCGGTGGCGGTCGTCGAGATCGATGCGGTTTATTTCCAATGCGCCCGCGCCATCCACCGGTCGGAACTGTGGAATCCGGCAAGGCATGTCGACCCGAGATCGCTGCCGACCCCCGGACAGATCCTCGAGATCACCAGCCGCAAGAACATCGACGGCGAGGTCTACGACAAGGAATGGCCGGAGCGCGCGAAAAAATCGATGTGGTGAAGGAATTTGGTGGTAAGGGAATTTGGTGGTGAAGCACTGGGCCGTCAGGCCGTCTTCAACACCTCGGCAACTCTACGCATCTGTTCGCCGATCATGTCGCATTGTTCCAGCGTCGACTGGCTCATCGCCTTCTCGATCAGCGCCATATGGACCTTCAGCGCTTGCATCAGCAATGCCTCGCCGGCCCCGGTCAGCGTCAGTCGCAGCACGCGCTTGTCCTTCTCGTCGCCTTCGCGGCGCAGCAGGCCGCGGGTCTCCAGTTGCGGCAAAAGCATGGTGACATTGGAGCGGCCGACCAGCAGGCGGCGGGCGAGATCGTGCTGCGACATGCCGGGATGGCGGTAAAGGTTCATCAGCACATCGAGCTGCGCCGGCTTCAAGTCGAGCGGCGCGAGCTTCACCGCCAGGGTGCGTTCCAGCACGTGGCAGGCGCGCGCCACCGCGACCCAGTTGCGAAAACGCGGGTTATCCCAGGGCAGGTCTTGCTTAATGTTCATGTTTGAACTATTATGTTCATGCTTGAACCAATGGATGGATCGCCACTATGGCATCATTTGGACTGAAGGTCATCCGCGGCACGTTCGGCGTGGCCGAGCATGTGGCGCCGCGACTCACCGGGCGCGCCGCATTCGAGCTGTTCTGCCGCACGCCGCACGAGAAGAGCCTGAGCGAAGGCGAGCGCCGCGCAATCGATCGCGCCGCCGATTTCATGACCGAAGCGCGCCATCATCGGCTGAAGACCAGAACCGGCTGCGTCATGGTGCATGAATTCCGGCCCGAGCCGGGCAGGGCGGCTGCCGGCACCGTGCTCGTCATCCACGGCTGGCGTTCGCGCACCGAATACATGCGCACGCTGATCGAAGCCTATCGCGATGCCGGCTACAAGGTGGTCTCGCTCGATCTGCCGGGCCACGGCCAGTCGCAGGGCCGCCGGCTTACCCTGGTCAGTGCGGTCGATGCGGCACGGGTTGCCGGCGAATGGTTCGGCCCGTTTACCGCCATCGTCGGCCATTCCTTTGGTGGTGCCGTCGCCGCCAATGCCGTCGCCGGTTCGATCAGAAACATCCCGCCACTGGCGGCCGGGCGGCTGGTGCTTATCGCCGCGCCGAGCTCCCTGCCTGCGATCTTTGCTGATTTCAGCCGCATGCTGAATGTCGGCTCGCGCTCGCAGGTCGCCATGGCCGACCGGGTCGAGCGCATCGCCGGCCGGCCGCTGCACGAATTCACCGGTGACCGCCAGCTCGCAAGCACGCCGCTGCCGACGCTGGTGATCCACGCGCCGGACGACCGCGAAGTGTCCGCCGATCATGCAATGCTCTACGCGCACGCCGGTGAGCATGTGCGGCTTCACTGGGCCGACGGGCTCGGCCACCGCCGCATTCTCGCCGACAAGGGTGTGGTGGAGCGCGCCGTTGGCTTCGTTGCAGGGCGGCGGGAGCCGTCTCTGCAGTGACCTGAATATCTGTTCTTGTCTGCCGGGTTCGACCGTCACGCCGCCCCGGTTCCGGCCATCGCCTTCCAAGCCGCCATTGCCCCGGCCACGGTCGCCAGAAGAGCTGCACGCGACGCACCGTCGCGCGCCTGGATCGACATGCCGTGCTGCACAGTCGCGTAGAAGGTCGCGGCCGTGCGGAAGTCGAAATCGACCGGCAATTCTCCCTCGAGCACGCCACGCTCGAGCCGTCTCAGCAAGGCTTCGCGGTTTTCGGCGCGGCGACGGCGCAGATCATCGCAGATGGCGCCGCGGCTTGAATCCTGGTGCAAAGCGCCGAGCGCGATCAGGCAGCCTTGCGGACGACCGGTCTGCGAATAGGCCTTGGCCGTCTGGCGCAGGAATCGCTCGACCGCCTGGCGCGCCGTCGGCGCCTTGTCCAGCGCGGACCAGATCTCGGTTCCCTCGACCCGCGTGTAAAACTCGGTTGCCTCGAGGAACAGCGCTTCCTTGCTGCCGAAGGCGGCATAGAGGCTGGGTGAGTTGATGCCCATTGCAGCGGTCAGGTCGCTTATCGACGCGCCCTCATAACCCTTGGCCCAAAACACTTCCATTGCACGCCGCAAGGCGGCGGTTCGATCGAAGGTGCGGGGACGGCCTCGTTCCGGCATGGCATTCTTTCTGTGTTGATCGATACATAATTCAGTTGACGTGGTTCAGCAAGGCTGGCAGATATTTATGTATCAATCACTACAAAATGGAGAAGCAAATGTCATCCAGGAGTTTGAACGGCAAGGCCGCCCTGGTCACCGGCGGCAGCCGCGGTATCGGCGCGGCGATCGCACGAAGGCTCGCGGCCGACGGCGCAGGCGTGGCGATCACCTATGTGAATGGCGAGAAAAGGGCGCTCGCGGTGGTCGGGGAAATCGAGGCGGCCGGCGGTCGGGCCTTTGCCATCAAGGCCGACAATCGCGATGCTGCCGCGATCGAGGCAGCAGTCAATGAGGCAGTAAAAGCCTTCGGACGGCTCGACATCCTCGTCAACAGCGCCGGCATCTGGCGCGCTGCTCCGGTCGATGCCCTGTCGCTAGCCGACTTCGATGAGACGATGGAGGTCAACCTCAGAGCCCCGTTCGTCGCCACCAAGGCGGCAGCAGCGCATATGGGCGAGGGTGGCCGGATCATCTCGATCGGCAGCAATCTGGCCGAGCGTGCCACCGATGCCGGCCTGAGCGCCTATTCGGCCAGCAAGGCTGCCTTGGTTGGCCTGACCAAGGCCTTTGCACGCGATCTCGGTCCGCGCGGCATCACCGCCAATGTCGTCCATCCGGGGTCGACCGATACCGACATGAATCCGGCAGTCGGCCCGCACGCCGAGCATCAGCGCCAGAAGATGGCGATGCCTCGCTTCGGCACGGCCGATGAGATCGCCGGCATGGTCGCGTGGCTTGCCGGCCCCGAAGGGCGCTTCGTGACCGGCGCGGCACTCACCATCGATGGTGGCGCCAACGCCTGACGCCTGCGCCGCGCGTTCTTCGTCGTTTCATGGGGCCGAAGCGGAAATGCAACCGCTTCGGCCCTACGACGTTGTGAAACTGTTCTGCAACAGACGTTCCGAAATTCATGGAAGCTTAACGAAATCGGTATGAATCAGTATAGTCACGCCTTACATCCGCCATGCGGTGGGCGAGACCGTCGAAGTGGTGCGGAACGGGATCCGGTTCAACCGGAGCGGGTGATCCATGAAACTCCTTGGAAACAAAGCAACCGTGCTGCCATTTGCGATGGCCGCGGCAATGCTGGCCTTCGGTGCGCCGCAGGCTGAAGCGCAAGGGTTCTTCGACATGCTTTTCGGCGGCAGCGTCAAGCACGGGCGGCCGAAAGGTGATTTTCCGCCGCCACCGTCAAAGTACAAACCGAAGCCAAAGGTGCCGGCCGGTAGCGGTGGTGGTGCGGCGCAAATCAGCAGCCCGTCCTATTACACCTACAAGAGCGATCCGCTGGTGCGCGTCGATTTTTCGGCACTGGCGGCAGCGCCTGAACCGGCAACGCCGCAGGATGCCGCGTTTGAGCCGGCGGCCACCGGGGCTGCATTCTGCGAAGCCATTGCCGGGCTCGACGGCTATGACCTCTACGCCGAGAAGGACATCGCCAAGGCGCTGATCGCCTATTACTCAGCCAATCCGGATTTCATATGGGTGACGGGAACCAGTCCCAACAGCCGCGCCCAGGATGCCGTGCGGGTGCTGGGCGAGGCCGCGAGCTACGGCCTGACGCCTGCCGACTACACCGTCGAAGTTCCGGCAGCAGGCACATCGGGCACTGCCGATGAACGCCTGAAAGAGCTGGTCCGCTTCGAGATGGCGCTGTCGGCGCGCGTTCTGCGCTACGCCCGTGACGCACAAAGCGGCCGCGTCGATCCCAACCGCATGACCGGCTACTATGATTTTCCGCCGAAGCCGCTCGACATGGAAGGGGTGTTGAAGACGCTGGCCCATACCCAGCAAGTGCGCACCTACCTCGAATCGCGGCATCCACAGAATGCCGAGTATCAGGCGCTGCGGGTCGAACTGGAAGCGCTCCAGGCCAGCGCCGAAAATGAAGTTGTCGTCGATCCCAATCTGCTGTTGAAGCCGGGGCAGACCAGCCCCGAGCTGCCGAAGCTTTTGACAAAGATCGCGCGCAATCTCGATGACGAGATGGGCGGCGCCTATGGCGAGGTGCTGGCAAGGCTCGCCACCAGCGAGGTCTACGATCCGGAGCTGGTGCCGGTGATCAAGGCGGTGCAGAAACGGGCCGGCATGAAAGGCGACGGTGTCATCGGGCCGCGTACGGTTGCATCGTTGGCTGGAACGTCCAAAGCCGACAAGATTCAGAAGGTTCGGGTTGCGCTCGAAGAGTTGCGCTGGCTGCCTTCCGACCTCGGCAGCCCGCGCGTCTTCATCAACCAGCCGGCTTTCACCGCGAGTTATATCGACGATGGCGAGGAGAAGCTGAAGACCCGTGCCGTCGTAGGCAGGCCCACCAACCAGACTGCTTTCTTCTATGATCAGATCGAGCAGGTCGACTTCCATCCCTATTGGGGCGTGCCGCAGTCGATCCTGGTCAACGAGATGCTGCCGCGGCTGCGCCGGGATCCGGGCTATCTCGACCGCGCCGGCTATGAGGTGGTGAATGCGCGCGGCAAGCGCATTCCCTCCTCCTCGGTCAATTGGGGTGCCTACGGCGCAAAGATACCCTACGGCGTGCGCCAGCTGCCGAGCGAGGCCAATGCGCTGGGGGAGCTGAAGATATTGTTCCCCAACAAGCACGCAATCTATATGCACGACACGCCGCAGAAGTCGTTTTTCCAGCGCGACATGCGCGCGCTCAGCCATGGGTGCGTGCGCTTGCAGGATCCGCGCGGCATGGCGGCTGCCGTGCTCGGCACCTCGGTCGACTACATCGAGGACCGACTGAAGCACGGACATTCGACCGAGGACGTGACACGCAAGATCCCGGTCTATGTCGCCTATTTCACCGCATGGCCGGACCTGTCCGGCAACGTCGAATATTTCAACGACGTCTACGGCCGTGACACACGGCTGCAGCAGGCGCTCGACAGCACGGAAGCAGTGCGTTCGCCGGCTAGCTGAGAGAAGGTTCTAGCGCTGAAAGAGCGGGCGACGGAAGCCGGCTTCGCGTCCGGCGATCAGCCAATACACTAGGCCGGCGACAACGCCTGCCGCGGCAATGATGCAGATATCGGCCCAGCGCTCCGGGTTCGTGTCATCAGGTACACTGGGCCAGATCAGGGCGAAACCGGCCACCGCAGCCGCGGCGCCGAAGATCATATGCAGCCAAAAACTGCGCAGCGAGAAAAACTCGGCAATTAGCGCGAAGATCAGCGTCTGCAGGGCGGTCAGCACGATCGTCAGAAAATAGATAAACATGCCGAGCGGCGGCAACAGCAGCACCGCGACGGGTGTGACGCCCATGACGTCGAAATAATTCGGCGCATTCGGCAGCGAGATCAGCCCGCCATAGATCGCCGCCACCGCGATCAGCCCGACCAATACCGCAATGAAATAACCCGCGAGCATCATCAGAACGCGTTTCGATACGTGCTTTACTGTCGCCATGCCTATCCCCCCATGACAGAAGCGCAGTCAGCCATCAAAGATGCCTTGGCGCAAGAGGATGTGGAAAGCCGGCGCTCAAGGCGCCGTGCTTCGGTGCGGACCGTTGGCGGACAGCACTATTCCGGCTGGGCTGTCACCGGATCGTAGGTGATTTCGACCTTCGCCTTGTCGTTCGTGTAATAGATGACGGTGTAGGCGCCGCTGTCCCAATCGACCTCCTTGATGTAGCGGAAATCGTCGCGCTGCTCGACCTTGGCGATGATTTCCGACAGCTTCTTGGCATTCTGTGGCGGCACCGGATTTTCGTCCGCGGCAAAGGCCGATCCGCCGACAAGCAGCACGGCGGCCGCCAAAACAAGTCTGGACATGGCTTTCCCTCACATTTCGATGAGCAGAAACTCGTTTCCAGGCAGGTTTGTTCCAGGGTCTGGAATGGCGCCCTATCGCGGCGATGCGCTGTATTGCGGTCAGACAGAGAAATAGCGGGGAGTGAGAATGGTGGGCGATGCAGGGATTGAACCTGCGACCCCACCCGTGTGAAGGGTGTGCTCTCCCGCTGAGCTAATCGCCCGCTCGTTGCCCGAAGGCCAAGCGCGCCGCGATATAAGGGAGGCCGGCCTGCGAAGTCAACCACTTGTCGGTCGGCATCTGGCGGTCTGGACCATGGCCGGCTTCAGTCTTCTGCCGCGGCCATCAGCCTTTGTACCAGATCGAGCGTCAGCGAATCGAAATGCGAGATCACCGCCGACGGTTCGAACTCTCGCACATGACGGTCGGTGTAGCCGAAATCGACTGCCACCACCGGAATCCCGGCGGCCTTTGCCGTGTCGATGTCGGTCTGCGAATCACCGACCATCAGTGCGCGATGCGGGTCGCCGCCGGCGCGCGCGATGGTCAGAGTGAGATGGCGCGGGTCTGGCTTGCGGAACGGAAAACTGTCCTGGCCGCAGATCGCCGCGAAATGCCTGGTCATGCCGAGTGCCTCGATCAGCGCCACCGAATTGGCCTCGTATTTATTGGTGCAGATGGCCAGCAGGTAACCGGCCGCCTCGAACCGTGCGATCGCCTCGGGGACGCCGGGGTAGGGGCGCGATTTGCCGGGGATGTTAACGGTGTAATGGTCCAGAAACAGCTTTAGCAGGCGGTCGTGCTCCTCCACTGCCAGCGACCTGTGCTGCGCTGCGTGGGCGCGCTCGATCATCACCCGGCCGCCATGGCCGACGAAGCGCTTGAAGCCAGCTTCGTCGACGGCCGCGAGCTGACTGGCGGCAAGGCTGTGGTTGAGACTGTCGAGCAGGTCCGGCGCCGTGTCGATCAGCGTCCCGTCGAGGTCGAACACGATGATCGGTCGGGTCATGGCCTGTCCTGTGACGATTTGATTGCCGGCAGGCGATAACTGCTGCGGCCCGTTCAGGCAAGCCGGCTTATCCACCGCGGGCAAGGTCCTTTGACCAGCCCGGCAAAAATGCTACGAGCGCCGGAACAAATCGCGGGACCCGGCATGGATGCGAGGCAATTGAAGGTTGAGGCCGCGCGGGCAGCGCTTGCCCATGTCACGGATGGCATGCGGCTCGGCATCGGCACCGGCACGACAGCGGATGAGTTCGTGCGGCTGCTCGCCGACAAGGTCGCCACCGGCCTGACTGTCATCGGCGTGCCGACCTCGGAGCGCACCGCCGTCCTTTGCACCGAGCTTGGTGTGCCGCTGTCGACGCTCGAGGAAACGCCGGAGCTCGACCTCACCATCGACGGCGCCGACGAGATCGATCCGGCTCTGACGTTGGTCAAGGGCGGCGGCGGCGCGCTGCTGCGCGAAAAGATCGTCGCGGCGGCCTCCGCCCGCATGATCGTCATCGCCGACAGCTCCAAGATGGTCGAGATGATCGGCCGTTTTCCGCTGCCCATCGAAGTCAACCGGTTTGGCCTGCGCGCCACCGAAATTGCGGTTGGCGCGACGGCTGCAAACCTTGGCCTTTCCGGCCCTGTTACATTGAGGATGACGGGGAGCCAGCCATTTGTTACAGACGGCGGCCATTTTATCCTCGATGCATCTTTTGGCCGCATTCCGGATACAAGAGCGCTTTCGAATGCTCTCCACGCCATTCCGGGCGTGGTTGAGCATGGTCTTTTCATCGGGCTGGCATCAACGGCCATCATAGCCGGCGGCGACGGCATCCAAACCGTCCATGTCGCCCGAAAATCAGGGAGTTTTACCGATCATGATGTTGCATAACCGGGTTGGCCGCTTTTTTGCCATTCTGGCGGCCTCGGCCGTTTTCGCGTTTTCGTCGCCGGCATTCTCGCAGGACGTCACCGACGCCCATCTGAAGGCGGCGCGCGCCGCGGTCGCGGCGATCCATGCGACGGATACGTTCGACAACATCCTGCCGCAAGCGGCGGCGGCGCTCGAGCAGCAGCTGATCCAGAAGAACCCGGACATGCAGGAACTGATCGCCAAGACCATCAACGAGAAGGCAATGGGCTTGGCATCGCGCCGCGCCGACCTGGAAAAGGAAGCAGCGCTCGCCTATGCAAAAGTCTTCTCGGAAAAGGAACTCACTGAAATCGCCGCCTTCTACAATTCCGATGCCGGCAAGAAGCTGCTCGACAACGGCCCGATCGTGACGCGCGAGCTGGTGAAGGCTGCCGAAATCTGGCAGAACGGCCTGGCTCGCGATCTCGCCCAGCAGGTCGGCGAGACCCTGGGTGCAGCGGCGAATGCCAAGGCGCCGGCTGCACCTGCAGACGGTACCGCTCCGGCCGATGGCGCAGCTCCCGCGGACGCCACACCGAATTGATCGCGGACTTCCGAGCGGCCTGACCGCCACTAGACCAGAAAGCCCGGTGAGTCCGGGCTTTTCTTTTGGTGGCTGGCAGCCTACCTGTCTCGTTGTTTGAGGGGCAGGAGCTCAGCCATGGCCGGTTACGACTACGATCTTTTCGTCATCGGCGGCGGCTCCGGCGGGGTGAGGGCGGCGCGCGTCGCGGCAGCACTCGGCAAGCGGGTCGGCATCGCCGAGGAATACCGCTATGGCGGCACCTGCGTGATCCGCGGCTGCGTGCCGAAAAAGCTCTATGTCTACGCCTCGCAATTCCCCGAGCATTTCGCCGACGCCGCCGGCTATGGCTGGACGGTGCCTGAGGCGCGTTTCGACTGGCCGACGCTGGTCGCCAACAAGGACCGCGAAATCAGCCGGCTGGAGGCCATCTACCAGAACAATGTGCAGGGCGCCGGCGGCGAAGTCTTTCACTCGCGCGCCGTGCTGGTCGATCCGCATGTGGTGCATCTTCTCGGTGAGGATCGCACCGTTACCGCCGACCAGATCCTGATCGCTACCGGCGGGCGCCCGGCACCGCATCCCGCATTGCCCGGCCATGAGCACTGCATCTTCTCCAACGAAGCCTTCGACCTCAAGGAACTGCCGAAGGCGATCATGATCGAGGGCGGCGGCTATATCGCGGTCGAATTCGCCAACATCTTTCATGGCCTTGGCGTCGACACCACGCTGGTCTACCGCGGCAAGGAGATCCTCAGCCGCTTCGACATGGACCTCAGACGCATGCTGCACGAAACGATGGAAAAGAAGGGGATAAAAATCCTCTGCCACGCGGTGTCTGAGTGGGTTAGGAAGCGGCCCGACGGCCGGCTCGACGCGCTTGTCACCGGCGGCACCGTGCTGACGGTCGACCAGGTCATGCTCGCCATCGGCCGCATTCCCAACACCGAGAACATGGGCCTGGAGGGCGTCGGCATCGAGATGACCAAGACCGGGGCAATCCACGTCAACGAATACTCCCGCACCAATATCGACAACATCTGGGCGATCGGTGACGTCACCCACCGCGTGCAATTGACGCCGGTGGCAATCCACGAGGCGATGTGCTTCGTCGAGACCGCCTTCAAGGACAATCCGACGGCGCCCGACCACGACACGATCGCTACCGCGGTCTTTTCGCAGCCCGAGATCGGCACGGTCGGCCTGTCGGAGGATGAGGCGGCAAAACGCTTTTCGGATCTCGAAATCTACCGCGCCACCTTCCGGCCGATGCGGCATACGCTTTCCGGCCGCGACGAAAAGATGCTGATGAAGCTGGTCGTCGACAGCGCCTCGAAAAGAGTCCTCGGCGCCCATATCCTCGGGCCGGATGCCGGCGAAATGGCGCAGCTTCTCGGCATACCGCTGAAGGCCGGGCTGACCAAGGATGATTTCGATCGTACCATGGCGGTGCATCCGACCGCGGCGGAAGAACTCGTCACCATGTACAAGCCGACTTACCGGGTGAGAGATGGTGAGCGCGTCTGACGCGACAAGAACCCATCGCGGCAACGAGATTGCCGCGATGGAAGCGCGTGAGTTTTTTTACAGCAGCGTTCCGCGCAGGATCACCAACGCCACCGAAAAATAAATCACCAGCCCGGCGACATCGACCAGCGTGGCGACGAACGGAGCCGACGCGCTGGCCGGGTCGAAGCCGATGCGCTTCAGGGCGAACGGCAGCATCGATCCCGACAGCGAGCCGAAGGTGACGATGCCGACTAGCGTGGCGCCGATCGTCATGGCGATCAGCGGCCAGTGCGGGCCGTAGTCGTAGAAGCCGAGATACTGCCAGAGCGCGATGCGGCAGACGCCGACTACGCCAAGGATCGAGCCAAGCACCAGGCCGGTGGGCAGCTCGCGCAGGGCCACCCGCCACCAGTCGCCAAGGCCGATCTCGCGCAGCGCCAGCGCCCGGATGACGAGCGAGGTCGCCTGCGAACCGGAATTGCCGCCGGAGCTCATGATCAATGGAATGAACAGGGTCAGCACGATCGCCTTTTCCAGCTCGCCCTCGTAGCTCTGCATCGCATTGGCGGTCAGCATCTCACTGACGAACAGCGCGCATAGCCAACCGGCGCGCTTCTGGATCATCGCCGGAAAGCTCATCTTCATGTAGGGCTCGTCCAGAGCTTCCATGCCGCCGAAACGATGCACGTCCTCCGTCGTTTCTTCGATCATCGTGTCGATGATATCGTCGATGGTGACGATGCCGAGGAGTTTGCCGTTGTCCACGACCGGAACGGCGAGCAAATCATATTTGGAGATCAGTTGGGCGACCTTCCCGCTGTCGGTCAGCGGCGAAACGGTGACAGGTGCGCGATCCGGCGCGATTGCCATGATCAACTCGTCGGGCTCACCTGCGATCAGACGGCGCAGGCTGGTCGAGCGCAACAGGACATGCGTTTGCGGATCGACGATGTAGATCGCGTAGACGGTTTCGCGCGTCCGCTCCACCTTGCGGATGTAATCCAGCGTGCGGGCCACGCTCCAGTCCGAGGGCACGCTGACATATTCGGTCGTCATGAGCGAGGCGGCGCTGCCCTCGGGGTAGCCGAGAATGGCAAGCAGCGTCGCGCGCAACGGCGGCGCGAGGCCGCCGAGTAATTCGGAACGAGCCGGTTCGTTCAGATCGCGCAGTATGTCGGCGGCGCGGTCGACCGACATGGCGGCAAGCAGTCTGCCTGCCTTGATGCGGGGTAGCGCCTCGACGAGTTCGGATGCGCCGTCGAGTTCAGGCTGGTCGAAGATCTCGACCAGCCGCTCGAACGGCACTTCGCAGAGCAGCTCCGATGCCGTCTCGCGGGGCTCCCGGTTCAGGGCCTCGACGATGTCGGCGACGTGTTCGTTGGCAAGCACGCGGGCGATGGCGATGGCATCGCCGCCCGCGACAGGGGAAAATTCGTTCATGGCTCACTCCTTGCCGTCCGGCAGGACGTGAGCCGGTCAGGTCACGTCAAGCGGACGGCGGTTGCGTTCGACTGTG
Source organism: Mesorhizobium sp. M0244 (assembly GCF_040321795.1). Taxonomy (NCBI): domain Bacteria; kingdom Pseudomonadati; phylum Pseudomonadota; class Alphaproteobacteria; order Hyphomicrobiales; family Phyllobacteriaceae; genus Mesorhizobium; species Mesorhizobium sp. M0244. The sequence goes on from NZ_JAMYSE010000006.1 coordinate 83,811, forward strand.
ACTGTCGCCAAGCATGGCGCGGTGACCTTTCTGCTCGCGGGTTCGGGTGAGATTCTGCAAGCCGGCGGAACATAGGAGCGCGCCTTGCCGAGTCAATCGCAAGAGCAGCTGAAAACAGCAGCAGACCGGCTGGATCGCGAGACTGTGATCGGGCTACGTGGCAGGCTGGCCTGGGGATGCCGGCAACGACAGTGGCGCCGCGGCTATCTCTGCTTCAGCCGGCGGGGAAAGCGCAGCCATTTGTCCTCGGCCGGCCGCGTTGGCTGCGTGAGGATGGTGGTGAGCTCGACCGGCAAGCTCGGAACCAGCGGCTTCTTGGTGGCGACGCCGTCGGCGATGGCAACCACGCTGTGGTAGAATTCGGTGCCCGCGAGCGATCTCGGCGGCGCCGCCTCGTGCATGATCGAGATCACGGTTGCGTCGGGGCAATTGTCCTTGATCGCCTGATGGAAGGCGATCTTTCCATCGGGGTCGAGCGCGCCGGTGGCTTCATCGAGGAACAGCAATCCCGGCTGCTGCAGCACGATGCGGGCGACAACCAGCTTCTGTTTCTGCCCACCCGAGAGAACCTGATCCCAGATCTTTCCTTCACGGCTCTCATCGGCCAAATGCTCGATGAAATCGCCGAGGCCGGCCTTGTGCAGGGCGGATGCGACCTGCAGGTCGGCGTAATCATGCTCGGAACCGGGCAGGCAGACCAGTTGCTTCAGCGAGACCTGCTGCAGCTTGACTTCCTGGGCGGCGTAGAAACTCTTGACCCCTTCCGGGAAGACAATGGTGCCGCGGCCATAGGGCCACAGGCCGTTGATCGCCTTGATCAGCGAGGTCTTGCCGCAACCTGATTCGCCCTTCAGGAACGTCCACTCGCCGCGCCGGAAGCGCAAATTCGCGGCGCTCAGGAACGGTGATGCGTCCTCGCCCTGATGCGCCAGCTCGAGCTTCTGGATGGTCAGGCCGAACACCGGGTTCTGGCGGTCGTAGCGAAACTCGGAGCGGCCGGTCAGGCTGTAGAATTCCTGCGGGTGCTGGACGTTTTCGATGGCGTTTGCGAGTTCTGTGACGCGCTGGCTGTTGGCTCGCACCGCGGCTATGGCAGGCATAACATGTATGAACCATGAACATTGGCTGATCAGCGAGTTGACCATCTCGGAGCCGGTTATGTAGCCCTTGAGATCGAAACCGTTGTGGATGAAGGGAACAAGGCCTGGCCCGTAGGCCACGATGCGGGCACCGATGAAATTGTAGATCAGCTCGAACGAATTGTAGCCGGTGTTGACGATGTTCAGCCGCGCCCATGTGCGGTCAATGTCGACATAGCGCTGGCTGTGCACTGTCTTCTGCACATCCTCGCCCTGCGATGCGGCGACGTGAAAACTGCGGCGCAGGAACGTGATCAGCTCGCCGCGATAGCTGCCTTCGGCCTGCTGCATTCTAACGTTGAGCCGTTCCAGCAGCCTGCCCAGCTTGACCGCGATCCAGGTGTTCAACGGCACGTAGGTGGCGACCGCCAGAAAGGCGAGGACGGCGCTGCCATAGCTGCCAAGGAATTCCAGCCCTTTGACCTCTGCGGAGTGTGCAAGCAGTTGCTGGCCGACGAAATACAATGAAGTGGCAACGGCCAGAACCCCCATGGCGAGGCCGATGGCTCCGCCCGTCATATCCTTGATCGATTCTTGGATGCGCTGGTCGATATTGTCGGGAGCGGCGGCGCCTGACGAGCCATGCTGAGCGTGGAAATGCGTGTGATTGGCGTCAAGCAGGGCTTCGTTGAACTGGCTGTCCAGCCAGCCGCGCCATTTGCGATGCAACGTTGCGGATACCAGGCTGCGGATACCGGTAAAACCCGCATCCTTGAGCACGACCAGAAGGACAAGTATCCCGGCATTGGTCAGCAGTGTCTGAAGCGGGGTGGTGTTTGCGGCATCGTGGAAAAAGGCGATCGAGTTGACCAGCTCTCCGGACGCTACGGCAAACCAAACGCCTGACTTGCTGGAGAGCGCGGTGAGCAGCGCGATCACCAGGGTCAGCGTCCACGCTTCCATCCACCGGTCCGAGAACCAGTAGGCTCGCATCAGTCCCCAGAAGCTGCGCATCGACGATACGGGCGTCAGGGGCGACGGCCTTGCGGCACCGCGGAGCCATTTTTCCGATATTGAATGTCGCGTTGGTCTATCGACCCGAATCACTATCCCGCCCAAACGATTTTTCTTTTGTTACGCACAGTAACACCAATTGATCATTTTCCATTAGCTTTTCTCCAGCCGCAGGTGGATTGGCTCGCCGGCCGTTGCCGTCGAGCAACAGAATGAATGATCACGGCGCCATGCCATCACATGTCGAGAGGCGGATTACGTCCGCAATTTCAAAGGATTGCCAGCCTGCGCGGGTGAATTAAACACCTTCCCTCAGGGAAGCCGTTCGCACAGCTTTGTGAACACAAGGGCGTGGCCAGCGGCCGATCTTCACACCTTGAACCGGCCTGGGTACGCGAACTGTTCTGCCTTCAGCGTGCATTTTACGACCATGTCCAACCTCGTCGGCGGCCAGAAAGTGACTGTGATTCGTGGGTTGAACCGTCTTGTCGATACCTTGCCGCGGCCAAGCCTTGCCGGCACAGTCCATGACGCGAACCAGAACTATTAGATCGTGCTTATTTAGAGCGCGCACAAACTGAGTTTGACAATGATGTGCTGCGGATCGAACCTGCCGGGTGCGTTCGGGTTTGAACTGGGGGGAGTCCTTTATGCTTGCACGAATACTACTAGCCGCGACGCTCGCAACATTTACCTGGCTGCCGCAAACACATGCCGGCAGCCAGGCCATCCCGGCAAGTGCTGAAGGGCAGGTCGAGTTCAACACGCCGTCCGGCAATATCGGCTGCATCTACACGCCGAAGGGCGGCACCAGCACCTACGAGCCGCAGGATGGCGGACCGGAACTGAGCTGTTCGCGCGTCGAGCCCAGCTACGTCACCATCATCCTCGGCCCGAAAGGTCCGGCGACGCTGATCAAGAATCCTGGCGAGCAAGGCTGCTGCGGCGACGTCGCCAAACTGGCTTATGGCAATAGCTGGAGCAAGGGGCCGTTTTTCTGCCAGTCATCCACCAAGGGATTGACCTGCACCGGCAAGCATGGCCATGGCTTTTTCGTCAGCAAGGCCAAGGTGACGGTGAAATAGTCCGGCTCAGTTCGCCGTTTCCAGTTCGCCGCGTGCCTTGGCCGCGGCGACCTGGCGGAGCGCATCGGCAAGCGTATCGGCGTCCTGGGCTCCCATCACCGCATATTTGCCTTCAAGCAGAAAGCACGGCACACCCGATATGCCCATGCGCGAAGCGGTGGCGATTTCGGTGCGCACCGCCTCGACATCGGCGTCGGTCGGCAGAAGCGTTTCGACCACGGACGCATCCATGCCGGCCTCGCGGGCGGCTTCGATCAGCACGGCATGATCGCCGAGATTGGCGCCTTCCTCGAAATTCAGCTGGAACAGCCGGCGCACCACCCGGTTCTGAATGGCCTCGCCGGCCGTCCCGGCCCAGCGAATGAGCCGGTGCGCATCCAGCGTATTGGGCGCGACCTTGATGGCGTCAAAGGCAAAGGAAATCCCTTCAGCCTCGCCCAACGGCTCGATCCGGGCATGGATTTCGCGGATGCGTTGCTCGCTGCCGAATTTCGCCACCATGTAGTCGCGGCGGTTCTTGCCTTCGGGCGGAATCGTCGGGTCGAGCTGGAAGGGCCGCCAACGTATGTGAACGTCGATATCGACGGCGGCAATCGCCTTGTCGAGCCGTTTCTGGCCGATAAAGCACCAGGGGCACACGACGTCGGAGACCACATCGACGGTAATCGAGTTCTCGTCGTTCATCTTGATCTCCTGTTCTGAAGAGGTCACTTCGGTTTGCGCCACCAGGTCGGCAACTGATAACCGTATATGGGCGTCTTTTGCGGGTGTTCCAGATAGTTCCAATAAGCGAGCCATTGCTGGTTGTTGTGCTGCGTCGGCACCATGTAGTTGCCGGAGATCAGCAGCCGGTCGAGAACGCGGACGGCGGCGACATAGTCCTCCTTCGAACGAGCTCTCAGCATCGCCTCGATCGCCCCATCCACCGCCGGATCGGCGACGCCGGCGAGGTTGAACGATCCTTCGGCCTTGGCGGCAGCGGATCCCCAGCGCCCGGTTTGCTCGATACCGGGCGACAGCGAGTTGTTGAAACCGGTCGAGCCGACCAGCACCTCGAAATCGAAACGCTGCTTGCGCGACTGGATCTGGTCACCATCGAGGCTGCGGATGCCGACATCGATGCCGAGCTTCTCAAGGGTGCGCTGATAGATAGCGGCAAGTCGCTCTTCGTCCTGCGAGGCGGTCAGGATCTCGAAACCGAACGGCTTTCCCTCGGGATCGAGCATCGCGCCGTCCTGCACCGTATAGCCCGCACTCTTCAGCAGCTCGAATGCCGCCTTCAGCACCTTGCGGTCCTGGCCGGAGCCGTCGGTAACGGGCGGCCTGTAGGTGCCGTCCATGACATCTGCGGGCACGCGGCCGGGGTAGGGGGCCAGCAGGGCCTTTTCCTTTTCGCTGGCCGGGTGGCCGAGCGCGGACAGCTCGGAATTCTGCCAAAAGCTCATCGTGCGCGTGTATTTGCCGCCGAACAGATTCTTGTTGGCCCATTCGAAATCGTAGAGCATGCCGAGCGCGCGCCGCACGACCGGATTGGAAAATTTCGGCAGCCGCGTGTTGAACAGGAAACCGTTGACCACCGGCGGAATGCCGGTATCGAAAGTTTCGGCGATGACCTCGCCCCTGTGGAAGGCCGGAAAATCGAGATCGCGCTCGCGTTTGACCGGGTCGCTGTCGTCGTCGATGGCGCAGATGCCTTTCTTGAACGCTTCCTGCTTGGCGTTGGCGTTGAGGAAATATTCGATGGTGATCTGGTCGTAATTGTCGAAGCCGCGCTTGGACGGCACGTCCTTGCCCCAATAGTCCGGATTGCGCTTGAACACGATGCGCTGACCGGGCACGACTTGCGCCACCGTGTAAGGCCCGCTGCCGATCACCGGCTTTAGCGTCGTCCTTTCGAAGGTGTCCTTGTTGAAGGCGTGTTTCGGGATGATCGGCGTCAGCGCAATGATCAAAGGAAATTCGCGGTCGGCCTTGTCGTTGAAGGTGAAGCGCACACTGCGGTCGCCGGTCTTTTCGAGCTTGGCAATCGCTTTCATTCGCTGGCTGTAAGGTGGGCGGCCCTTCTCGGTGAAGACGTCATAGGTAAACAACACGTCTTCCGGCGTCACCGGCTCGCCGTCCGACCATTTGGCGTTGGGATCGAGGTGGAATTCGATGCTCTTGCGCTCGGGATCCATGTCGGCGGTATCGGCGAGCAGGCCGTAGAGACTGAAGGCCTCGTCGTAGTTGCGCTGCATCAACGGCTCGAAGACAAGATTGCCAAAAGCTTGATCCATCATGCCGCGCGCGGTGGTGCGCAGACTTCTCAGGATGAACGGATTGAGATTGTCGAAGCTCCCGACGACGCAATAGGTAATGCTGCCGCCTTTCGGCGCGCCGGGATTGACGTAGTTGAAATGATCATAGTCGGCCGGCAGCGCCGGACCGTCCTGCATGGCAAGCGCGTGCTTCGGTTCCGACAGGGCCGACTGCAGGGAAAGGCCGACAAACAACATTGTGGCGATCAGCCAAACGACAACGCGGCCCATGACCGTCTCCTTCCCGATTCGACGCGCAGCATACATGAGCCGGTCGTGCACCGGCCAACCCCTTGACCCAATCCCTCGGCTAAGATTCGCAAGGCCCGGGCTGGATTCGGCATCGCTTGCAGTGTAACACGCCGTCCGAAGTCATTCTGTTGCCTCATTTCGGCAACAGGTAGCTGGACCACACGGCGCGAAAAGCCGGTTCCGGGATCATTTGAGAGGAATGCACGACATGACGAGCCTGAACAGCAACGCGTACCGCCTGTCGGTCATGGCCGCTGGTGTGGTCGGCTTTCTCGGCGCCGGGCTCCCCGCTGCTTCCGCGCAGCAGCAACAGCAGATTCCGCAAGGCTGGTTCAAGGCCTGCACCAAGCAGGAAGACGTCGACATCTGCAACGTCCAGAACATCACTACTGCCGGCAACGGCCAGCTCATCACCGGAGTCAGCCTGATCGAATTGAAGGGCAAGGTGAACCGCAAAGTGTTCCAGGTGACGGTTCCGACCGGCCGTCTGGTTCCTCCCGGCATCGGCCTCCAGATCGACGCCGGCAAGGCGCAGAAGCTCGACTATGTGATCTGCTTCCCGGACCGCTGCGTGGCGGAAGTGCCGCTGACCGACCAACTCGTCGCATCCTTCAAGAAGGGATCGGCGCTGACGCTCACCTCGGTCAATTTCCAGAACCAGCCGAACCCGATCAAGATTGCGCTGACCGGCTTCAGCGGCGCCTTCGACGGCCCGCCGCTGCAGCAGTCGGACATCGAGGACCGGCAGAAGAAGCTCCAGGAGTTCGTCGCCAAGAACAATCAGGATTTTGCCAAGAAGCTCAAGGAAGAGCAGGACAAGGCGAAGGCCGCCAACTGATCGACGGGTTTTCAAACCAACAAAAAGCGGGGTTCATGCCCCGCTTTTTTCGTTTGAACCGGCCGATTGTCGGGTCCAGCCATGTGTCAAGCCGGCCAAGTCCCAGCCCAGTCCCAGCTAACTCAATGTCTCGATTGGTGCTTCGGCTCGTAGCGCCCGTCCGACTTCTTATCGAACATCTCACCGATCTGCGGATGCCGGACCGGTTCGCCCGACCGGTCCTCAAGCAAATTCTGCTCGGACACATAGGCGATGTATTCCGTTTCCGAATTCTCGGCGAGCAGATGATAGAAAGGCTGGTCCTTGCGCGGCCGCACGTCAGCGGGGATCGCCTCGTACCATTCGTCGGTATTGGCGAATTGCGGATCGACGTCGAAAATGACGCCGCGGAACGGAAACAGCCGGTGGCGAACCACCTGTCCGATCGAGAATTTGGCTGTCTTCATCGCACTCACCACTTTAACTTCCTGAACGCCACGCATCCTGGAACACGCAAGGAACGCTCCAAGACTTTAGACTCTTACGCATCGGGCCGACAAAGATTGGCCTAGACCTTGCGGTCGACATCTTCGTTATTTGGCGCAGACGCCGCGTCAATTCAATCCCGAAGCGCATGATGCCGGGTTGAGCTTGCAGCACGCGGATCAAGGGCGGTGCCCAAGATCGCTATCGCCCAGCCGGGTTTCGCAATCCACCAAAAAATGCTGCAAAACCGCTGCCAGGTCGAAGACCCTCGCGCATGAAAAACGCGCGCAGCGGCGCAAACCCCTCAAGCACGCCAAGACCGGCGCTACGCGCCAGCTGGGCCGGCAGCATGTCGGAAAGCAACGACATGTTGAGCAGCTTGACCGCGCTGCTGCGCGCCAGAATGTCCGGCCGCCGCTTGAAATCATAGGCGGCAAGTGCCTTCGCGGCGCCTGGATCGGAGGAATTTTCCCGAACGATTCCAATCAGGTCTTCGATATCCCTGATGCCGAGATTGAGGCCTTGCGCGCCGATCGGCGGAAACACATGGGCGGCTTCGCCGACAAGGGCCACGCGGTGCTGTGCAAATCGCCATGGGCTCACCGCTGAAAGCGGATAGACCTGCCGCCCGGGTTCCACCGACACACGGCCCAGCATCGATTGCATCCGCTGTTCGACCCGCGTCGAAAGCTCGGCGTCGTCGAGTGCTGCAAGGTCCTTGGCGATATCCGGTTCGAGCACCCAGACAAGGCTGGACCGGTTGCCGGGCAGGGGAACCTGTGTGAACGGACCGGTCTCGGTGTGGAATTCGGTCGAGGTAAAGGCATGGTCGCTGCGGTGACCGAAATTGAGCACCAGCGCCGCTTGCGGATAGGATCGGACCGATGTCCGGATACCGGCTGCCTCGCGGGCCGGCGACTGGCGGCCATCGGCGGCAACCGCCAACGACGCCTCAACCTCGCTGCCGTCGGCGAGAAAGGCATGGGCATGGTCGGCATCGAGGCGCCATGCCTCCACCATCGACTTTCGCCACTCGATGCCCGAATGCGCGCCGACAGCCTCGGCTAGCATGCGGCTGAGGACACCGTTGGGCGAGTTCAGCCCGAATTGCTCTTCGTCGATCTCGCTGGCGCGAAAGGTCACTGTCGGGCTGCGGATCAGCCGGCTGGTTGCATCGACGATGCGCATCACCTTGAGCGGCGCTGCGTGTGGCCTGAGGCCGTCGAGGACCCCAAGCCGCTCGAACATCTTCAGGGCAGGGTTCATCAAGGCTGTCGTCCGGCCATCGGGGCCGGCTGCCTCAGGCCCTACCAGCGTCACGGGAAAGCCGGCGTTGGCAAAGCCAAGCGCCGCGATCAGCCCCGCCGGGCCGCTGCCGGCAACCAGTATCCGTGCTGTTTCCCGATGGTCCAAATTCGGCTTCCGGATTGCGAGGTGAGGCCTATCCGACCTGTTGGTCCATATAGGTCAGGTGATGCGTCTTGATCAACGCGGCGATTCGGCCCATTCGGTTGCCATGACCGGCCAACAAGACGATTTCAGCCACCTCGACCGTACCGGCCGCGCGATGGCGAGGGTTGCGCGCAGCCCTCGACTGATGGTGAGCGTTGTTGCTGGCATGGGCATCGCCCTTGCCTGGCTCCTTCTCGGCGCGATGGCGATTCGTGGTGCCGTAAGCCGGCTCCCGGGCGCCGATGCACCCGGCGACACCATGCTGGAATACCTGCCGCAACTGCCGCTGCCGGATTTCCTTGCGCGTTTCTCCGCCCTCTGCCTTGCGCCTGCGCCGCTTCGCGCAAGCATAGGTGCGCAAGGCGGGGCACTCACCGCGATGTGGTTGTTGATGGCCATCGCGACCATGCTGCCCTCCGCGGCGCCGATGATCCGCACCTATTGCGAGATCGCAGATACCGCCCGGATCAAGAGGGAACCGGTCGTCCATCCGCTGGTCCTGGTCGCTGGATATTTGAGCGTCTGGCTTGCCGCCTCGGCAACGTTCGCAGCCCTGACGCTGGCAGTCCATGCATTCGCGTCATCCGGGCAGATGCTCGATCCGGCGGTTGGAATTGCCGGAGCAGCCGCGCTGTCGATCGCCGGTCTCTATCAGTTCAGCTGGTTGAAGGAAGCCTGTCTGGAGAAGTGCAGAAATCCGTTCTCGGTCCTGTTCGCCAACTGGAGCGCCAAGCCCATTCGCATTTTCCGGCTCGGCATGGAGCAGGGCCTATGGTGCCTTGGATGCTGCTGGGCACTGATGCTGGTGATGTTTGCCGTCGGTGTGATGAACGTGTTCTGGATGGCGCTGATCGGCCTGTTCACCCTGGTCGAAAAACAGACGGCAGGCAATCTGCTCACGCGGCTGGCCGGTGCAATACTGCTTGTCTGGGCAGCCGCGCTGCTAGTAGTCTCGACATGAGGGGGAGATAATTCGATGACAGATGAAGGCTGGGCAATGAAGGGAGAGCTCGTCCTCTCCTGCAATTGCACGGTTTTTTGCCCGTGCGTGCTGTCGCTCGGCAGTCATCCGCCAACAGAAGGCTATTGCCAGACCTGGGCCGGATTCCGCATCGATGCCGGCCATTTCGGCGAGGTCGACCTGTCCGGTCTCAATCTTGGGCTGGTCATGGAAATCCCCGGCTATATGAGCCGTGGCAACTGGACTGCCGGCTTGTTCATCGACAAGCGCGCTTCGGTTTACGCTGTGAAGGCACTGACGAAGATCTTCACCGGCAAGGCCAGCGGAACCACATCGCTGCTCTCCATCCTGGTCGGAAAGTTCCTCGGCGTCGAGCAGGTGCCGATCACCTACGAGATGCGTGAGAAAACGCGCATCTTCCAGATACCGAGGATCATCGATGGTGCGGTGACGCCGATCGTCGGCAAGGACCGTGACAAGGATACGGTCGTCAGCAATTCGGAATACTGGATCGCACCGGAAATCATCGTCGCCAAATCCGAAAAGAGCAAAATGCGGGCCTTTGGCCGCAACTGGAACTTTGCCGGCCGTTCGGCCGAAATCTGCAAGCTGGACTGGCGGGGCCCGTGAGCAAGAAGACGACGGCCAGGAAAATCGCCGACCGGATTCCGCGGCCGAAGAAGAAAGTCACATGGCCGCAGGCGCGGGCGTTCTCGGTCCATCTTTTGACCGCGTCGGGCTCGTTCCTGGCGTTCCTGTCGCTGGTGGCAGCGAGCGAGCAGCGCTGGACGGCGATGTTCTGGTGGCTGGGCCTGGCGCTGTTCGTCGACGGCATCGACGGGCCGATCGCCAGGAAGCTCGATGTCAAGGAAATCCTGCCGACATGGTCGGGCGAACTCCTCGACAACATCATCGACTACGTGACCTACGTGCTGATCCCGGCCTTCGCGCTCTATCAGCGCGGCTTCATGGGCGAGCGCCTCTCTTTCCTGTCGGCGGCGATCATCGTGGTGTCCAGCGCCATCTACTATGCCGATACCGGCATGAAAACGAAGGAGAATTTCTTCAAGGGCTTTCCTGTCGTCTGGAACATGGTGGTGTTCACGCTGTTCGTCATCGAACCGGGACAATGGGTTTCCTTCGCCGTGGTCGTGGTGGCGGGCATCCTCACCTTCGTGCCGATCCATTTCATCCATCCGGTGCGGGTAAAGCGGCTGCGGCGCATCAATCTCGGCATGACACTGCTTTGGTGCGCTTTTGGCGCGCTGGCGCTGGCGCAGGCCGCCCTTGCCTCCTTCTACGACCAGATCGGCGTGCTGGGCGAGCAGGTGAGCGTTTTCATCAAAATTGGGATTACGGTCACCGGGCTTTACCTCGCTTGCATCGGCGCTATCATGCAGTTCTTTCCAAATCTCGGCGCCAAGCCGGATGACAAAAAAGCCTGATCCCAAGAGAGCCAAAAAATGTCCAAAGCGATCCGCATCCATGCCCATGGCGGTCCGGAGGTCCTGACCTATGAGGATGCCGATCCCGGGCAGCCGGCCTCGGGACAGATCCTGGTCAAGCACACCGCCATCGGTCTCAATTTCATCGACGTCTATTATCGCTCGGGCCTTTATCCGCTACCCAGTGGGTTCCCGCTGATTCCCGGCGGCGAGGCGGCCGGCGTGGTTTTGGAGGTCGGCGCAGAAATCGACTGGCTGAAGCCCGGAGATCGCGTCGCCTATGCCGTGACCACCGGCGCCTATGCGGAGCGGCGCGTGATCGCCGCCGATCGCGTGGTGAAAGTGCCTGACGGCATCGGCGACGATCAGGCCGCGGCGATGATGCTGAAGGGCATGACCGCCGAGTATCTGTTGCGCCGTACCTTCAAAGTGAAAGCCGGCGACACGATCCTGTTTCATGCGGCGGCCGGCGGTGTTGGGCTGATCCTCGGCCAATGGGCCAAGCATCTCGGTGCGACGGTGATCGGCACCGCAAGTTCGACCGACAAGATCGAGCTCGCCAAGGCGCATGGCTTCGACCACGTCATCAACTATCGCGAGCAGGATTTCGTCGCCGGCGTTGCCGCCATCACCGGTGGCAAGAAATGCGACGTCGTCTATGATTCGGTCGGCAACGACACATTTCCAGCCTCGCTCGATTGCCTGCGGCCGCTCGGCACGTTCGTCAGCTTCGGTCAATCGTCTGGGCCGATCCCGCCCTTCAGCATCTCATTGCTGGCGCAGAAGGGCTCGTTGTTCGCAACGCGGCCGACGCTGTTCGTCTATAATGCCAAGCGCGAAGACCTCGAGGCTTCCGCCGCCGCATTATTCGATGTGGTGCTCAGCGGTGCCGTCAAGATCAGGATCAATCAGCGTTACGCGCTCAGTGATGCCGGCAAGGCGCATTCCGATCTCGAAGGACGCAGGACGACCGGGACAACGATACTTATCCCTTGAACGCCCGCAGTTTTTCGGCCCGCCGACGCCGCGGTTCTTGCGAACTGCTCTTTACCGCTTGAGTTTCCGCTGAAATTCTTGAAGCTCTTTCAAGTCGCGAGGCGCTTACCGGCGACAGCGGGCCGCGCATACCATGTTAGCGGGAACACAGAACATGTCTGGCAAACCAGATGGAGGCACTGTGAGTGCAGATCAGGACGGCGCAAACCTGCTGGAGGTTCGTGGCCTTACCAAGATATTCGGCACGCTGACGGCGTGCGACCATGTCGACCTCAACATCGCCAGGGGCGAGATCCACGCGTTGCTTGGTGAGAACGGTGCTGGCAAGTCGACACTGGTGAAAATGCTGTTTGGATCGCTGGAACCGAATTCCGGCGAGATTTTCTGGAATGGCCAGGCGGTCAGGATCACCAGCCCCGGCGCCGCAAAAAAGCTCGGCATCGGCATGGTTTTCCAGCATTTTTCACTATTCGAGGCGCTGACGGCGGCGGAGAACATCGCGCTGTCGTTGGATGACGGCTCGCCGATAAGCACGATCGCGGCCAAGGCGAGGGCGCTCTCTTACAGTTACGGACTGCCGCTCGACCCGCTATCGCTGGTCGGCGATCTGTCGGTTGGCGAGCGTCAGCGTATCGAGATCATCCGCTGCCTGTTGCAGACGCCGCAGCTCATCATCCTCGACGAGCCGACTTCGGTGCTGACGCCGCAGGAAGCCGATAAGCTGTTCGAGACGCTCGAACGGCTGCGCTCGGAAGGAAAATCCATTCTCTACATTTCGCACCGGCTGGAAGAGGTCAAACGCATTTGCGACCGCGCCACCGTGCTGCGTCACGGCAAGGTGGTCGGCCATTGCAATCCGCGCCAGGAAACCGCGTCTTCGTTGGCACGGATGATGGTCGGCAACGAGGTGCAGGCCGTGGTGCGCGCGCCGGCAGAAGATATCGAGACCGCCTCGACCTTGCTTGAAATCCGCGCACTCACCCGCAAGCCGGCGACACCGTTCTCGATCCCGCTCAGGAACATCAACCTTAAGGTCCGCGCCGGCGAGGTGATCGGCATTGCCGGCGTCGCCGGCAACGGCCAGGGCGAATTCTTCGAAGCCGTCTCCGGCGAGGTGCTGCAGCAGGATGCCGGCTCGGTCCGCATCCGCGGCAAGGATGCCGGCGGCCTCACCATCACCGGTAGGCGCCTTATGGGCGCTGCCTTCGTCCCGGAAGAGCGGCTCGGCCATGGCGCAGCGCCGCGCATGAAGCTTTCGGAAAACCTGCTTCTGTCGCGCCATGCCACCGACGGCAAAATGTTTGTCAGCGCCGGTGGAATGGTCAAGAGCGATGCGATCTATGCCGCTGCCCAGCGCATCATCAAGGCGATGGACGTGCGCAAGAGCGCGCCGGATCCGGAGGCTGCTGCTCTTTCGGGCGGCAATCTGCAGAAATTCATCGTCGGCCGAGAACTCGACCGCCGACCAAGCGTCATGGTCGTCAACCAGCCGACCTGGGGGGTCGACGCGGGTGCGGCGGCCCACATCCGCCAGGCGCTGATCGAGCTGGCGCGCAGCGGTTCGGCGGTGCTGGTGATCAGCCAGGATCTCGACGAGCTGTTCGAGATATCCGATGCAATCGCGGTCATGCATAATGGCGAATTATCGAAGCCGCTGCCGATAGCCGAAGCGACATTCGAGAAGATCGGGCTGCTGATGGGCGGCGCCGAGCCCGGCCACGCCGAACACACGCTGGAGACGGCCTGATGCGCCTCGAACTCGTCAAACGCCCGCAGCGCTCGATGCTGTTTTCAGCACTGTCGCCTTTCATCGCTTTCGTTTTGACGATCATTGCCGGCGCCATCATGTTCGCGCTGCTCGGCGTCAACCCGTTGACCGCCTTCCATATCTACTTCATCGAACCGATCAGCCAGGTCTGGCAGCTGCATGAGCTGGCGATCAAGGCCGCCCCCCTGATCCTGATCGCGGTCGGGCTGTCGGTCTGCTACAAGGCCAACATCTGGAACATCGGCGCCGAAGGCCAGTTCATACTGGGCGGTATTGTCGGCTCGATCATCCCCGTGCTGTTTCCGCAGTTCGAAGGTCCATTGGTGTTGCCGCTGATGCTTCTGCTCGGCATGGTCGGCGGGGCGGCCTATGCCGCAATCCCCGCACTGCTCAAGACGCGCTTCAATACCAACGAGATCCTGACCAGCCTGATGCTGGTCTATGTCGCCCAGCTCTTCCTAGACTGGCTGGTGCGCGGGCCGTGGCGCGATCCGCAGGGCCATGGTTTCCCGCAGACCATCCAGTTCAACGACTCGGCCATACTGCCGGAGATCCTCCCGGATTCCGGCAGGGCAAACTGGGGATTTGTCTTCGCGCTGGTCGCGGCGGTGCTGATCTGGATCCTGATGAGCCGTATGCTGAAGGGCTTCGAGGTCCGCGTGCTCGGCTCGAGCCCAAGGGCAGGGCGCTTTGCCGGTTTCGGCCTCAGACGCATGGTTTTCTTTGCCTTCCTGCTGTCCGGGGCATTGGCTGGGCTTGCCGGCATTTCGGAGGTCTCTGGTGCCATCGGCCAGCTGCAGCCGGTGATCTCGCCGGGCTACGGCTTTACCGCCATCATCGTGGCATTCCTCGGCCGGCTCAATCCGCTCGGCATCGTCGCCGCAGGCCTTGTGCTGGCGCTGACCTATCTCGGCGGCGAGGCGGTGCAAAGCGCGCTCGGCATCTCCGACAAGGTGGCGCGGGTGTTCCAGGGCATGCTTTTGTTCTTCGTGCTCGGCTGCGACACGCTCATTCATTATCGCATTCGCCTGACCGGCTTTTCCGCGCCGAAGCTCGAGGCAGCGCCGAAGATGGAGGAAGCCCGCTGATGGACATTACCGTCAACATCCTCTTGACCATCGCGACGGCGGCGACGCCGCTGCTGATCGCGGCGATCGGCGAGCTGGTGGTCGAGCGCTCCGGCGTGCTCAATCTCGGCGTCGAAGGCATGATGATCATGGGCGCGGTCGGCGGCTTCGGCGCCGGCTATCTCACCGGCTCGCCGTGGATCGGGCTGTTGGCGGCGATCGCAATGGGCGCGCTGTTCTCGCTGCTGTTTGCCGTCATGACGCTGTCGCTGGCCACCAACCAGGTGGCGACGGGCCTGTCGCTGACGCTGCTCGGTCTCGGCCTCTCCGGCATGATGGGGACGAATTTTGTCGGCCAGCCCGGCCAGAGGCTGCCAAACCTCGATATTCCCGGCCTCACCGCAATCCCGATCGTCGGCAGGCTGCTGTTCGGCCAGGATCCGATCTTCTACATCTCGATCGCGCTGACTGCCGTTGTCATGTGGTTCCTGTTCAAGACCCGCACCGGGCTCACTCTGCGCTCGATCGGCGACAGCCACACATCCGCCCATGCGCTCGGCATCCACGTCATCCGCTACCGCTATCTTTCGGTGATCTTTGGCGGCGCTTGTGCAGGGCTTGCCGGCGGCCACCTGTCGCTGGTGTACACGCCGCAATGGGTGGAGAATATGACCGCCGGTCGTGGCTGGATCGCGCTGGCTCTGGTCGTCTTCGCCTCCTGGCGGCCATGGCGGGTGCTGGCCGGCGCCTATATCTTCGGTGCAGTGTGGATCGGCCAGCTTCATGCACAGGCTTTTGGCATTCCGGTCCCCTCGCAACTGCTTTCTTCGTTGCCCTATCTGGCAACCATCGTGGTTCTCGTTCTAATCTCGCGCAACAAGCGTTTGACGATGATGAACACGCCGGCTTGCCTGGGGCAGCCATTCGTTCCGGATCGTTGACAAACAAAAAGACGGAAGCTCCAAGGCTTAACTCAGAGAGGTAACACAATGAAAAGACTACTTATTGCCCTGATGGCGACGACGGCCGCATTGTCGCTGGCGGCCTCAGCCGAGGCGGCGGACAAGCTGAAGGCCTGCTGGGTCTATACCGGCCCGATCGGCGATTTCGGCTACTCCTACCAGCACGACCAGGGCCGGCTCGAGGTGGAAAAGGCACTCGGCGACAAGGTCGAGACCGCCTATCTCGAGAATGTCTCCGAAGGCCCCGATGCCGACCGCGCCTTCGAACGCCTGGCACGCGAGGGATGCAAGATCATTTTCGGCACGTCCTTCGGCTTCATGGACCCGGAAGTGAAGATCGCCAAGAAATTCCCCAAGGTGATGTTCGAGCACGCCACCGGCTACAAGACGGCCGAAAATCTCGGCATCTACAATGCGCGTTTCTATGAAGGCCGCTACGTACTTGGCCAGATCGCCGCCAAGCAATCGAAGTCGGGCGTCGCCGGCTACATCGTTTCCTTCCCGATCCCGGAAGTGGTGATGGGCATCAATTCCTTCATGCTCGGCGCGCAGTCGATCAACCCGAACTTCAAGGCGAAGATCGTCTGGGTGAACTCCTGGTTCGATCCGGGCAAGGAAGCCGACGCCGCCAAGGCATTGTTCGACCAGGGCGCCGACATCATCGTCCAGCACACCGACTCGACCGCTGCCTTGCAGGTGGCGGAGGAGCGCAAGCTGCACGGCTTCGGCCAGTCCTCCGACATGATCAAGTTCGCACCGCACGCGCAACTGACCTCGCTCACCGACGAATGGGGTCCGTACTATATCAGCCGGGTCCAGGCGGCGCTCGACGGCACCTGGAAGCCCGACAATGTCTGGCTGGGCATCAAGGACGGCGCCGTCAAGCTGGCGCCGTTCACCAACATGCCCGACGACGTGAAGGCGATGGCCGAAGCCACCACTAAGAAGATCGCCGACGGCTGGAACCCCTTCACCGGGCCGATCGCCAAGCAGGATGGCACACCGTGGCTGAAGGACGGCGAGGTCGCCGACGACGGCACGCTGCTCGGGATGAATTTCTACGTGAAGGGCGTCGACGACAAGCTGCCGCAGTAAGCAGCCGCGCTATGCCGACCCTGGTTCCGGTCCGCTTCGTCGGAACCAAGAGGGCGCCTTTGTGCGCCCTTTTTTCGTACGCGTCAGCTGGAAGCGGACTACCTGCTGGTATCAGCGGGCGACTATGGTGTGGACGCCCGCGGGCAGCCTGATGCGATCTGACGTGGGAGCGAGCGCAGGGCGCCCTTCCGTAGTGATCCCCCATATCTCGACGGCACCGCCCAACGGCGTTTCGTCATTGCGGTAACGATTGACGCCAACGAAGAGCTTCTGTCCCATCCGATCAAAAGCCAATCCTTGCGGCAGAACGCCTGCGAGCGGCCATTCGCCGTGTGGTATCAGCCGCCCTGTTTCAGCGTCCAGCTGATAGAGGCTGAGCGACGCGTGCTCGGTCCGGTCGCGCGAGCCGTCCGGCTTGCCGGTGCCGCGAAGATTGGACGTGACGAGAAAGCGGCCATCAGGGCTGAAGGCGATCGTCTCAGCGCCCCAGCCGCCAAGTGCGATGTGAGGCACGGTATGCCGTGCAGCGTCGCCCGTCGCCCCGACATCGGCGAGCCGGACCGTGGTGAGAACGCCCTCCTGAACTCCATAGAAACCGACCGTATCGATTCCCCATTGGACATCGGAGGTGATATAATGGCGGCCGTCCGGCGAGAAGCGGCCAACAAAGGGGAACTTATTCGTCTGGACGCGATTGCCCCAGGGACGAATGCCCGAAATCGCTCCGTTCTGCGCGCGCAGGACCTCGTAGAAGGCAACCTGGCCACGGTCGACGAGATTGACCGCAATATACCGGCCGCTTGGATGCCACTGCACCCAGGTCGCCTTCAACGGAATGAAACCCGTTGACGGCTCAAGGTCCAGACCGAAACTGGAGACAGGACCGAACCGGCCCTCCCTGACCGGAACAAAAGAGAGTTCGCGGTCGGCATCACTGGTGATTGCAACGATGAGATCACCTGCTGGATTGAGATGTATCGCCTGCGGTTGTATTCCGATCCGAACGCTGTCGACCACCGCCGAGCGGCCGCCATCCAGCCGCAACGATCGGATCGTGTCGCCTTGCTGCAGCTCATCGAGGCGGGTGGCCCCTTCGGGCCGTTGGCGGAAAGTCTCGGCGACGAAAGCGAACTGGCCGCCCAAGGAGATGTCGAGTGCTCCCGGCGGCCCGTAGGTCGAATTCGAAACTTCGATCATCGCGATAGAGCGGGATTTCTCCGCCGGCGAGGTGACGACTGAGAGCGTATCGCGATGGTCCAGGTCGGGAGGCCCGAGCTCCCCCGTCTCGTACACGGTCGGCACCATATCGATGTCGGAGAGTACAAACACGGTTCCGCCCCGATCTTCGGACGGCTGTGCGCCGGGAAAGCTCGGCATTAGAAAAAAAGCAATTGCTATGAGAAACCGGCGTCGCATCGGAACTGTCTCCATTTGTGTCATACGCCAATTTCCAAGTTTGCTTTCAGTCGTCCAATCGATATTTGGTATCCCCATATTCCTGCTGGTAATGACGCTTCGACCGGAGGTCGGTGTGAATCTGGCTGCAGTCGATCTGAACCTGCTTGTTGCCTTCGACGCGCTGCTCAGTGAACGGAGCGTGAGCGGCGCGGCGGCTCGCATCGGGCTCAGCCAGCCGGCGATGAGCAAGCGCCTCGCCAATCTACGCCGGTTTTTCGCCGACGATCTCTTCATCCGTCACGCGGAGGGCGTGCGGCCAACCGAAAAGGCGCTCGACCTCGCCGATCCGATCCGGGCCGCGCTGCGTCAGATCCAGGATGCGTTGGGAGGTTTCGGCCATTTCTCGCCGGAGCGGTCGGAGCGCGTCTTCAGGATCGCGACCACTGACCATATCGCGGCGACCTTGATGCCTAGGCTGATTCCAATGCTCCGTTCAGCGGCGCCGACAATTTCGATTGTCTTGCGCAGCTTGCACCGCCAGGAGATCGTCGATTGCCTCGAGAAGGGCTCGATCGACCTTGCGATCACTATCCTGCCAGACGCGCCGACGACGATCAAACGTGCATCGCTCTTCCACGTGAAATGGATATCGATCGTCTCGACCGAACATCCTGAAATCCGCGACGGACTGACGCTCGAACTCTTCCTGAAATATCCGCATTTGCTGGTCACTCACGTCGGCGACCTGAAGGGCTACATCGATCGCCTGCTGGACGACCGCGGCCTAAAGCGGACCGTTGCAATGAGCCTGCCTTATGCGCTCGCCGTGCCGGCCATCATCGCCGATACGGACATGATCTGCACGTTGTCGGCAAACGTGATTCGCCTTGCGGATTGGCCGCGTGTGCGCTCTTTCCGCTACCCTTCGATTACCCCGGCTATCAGGAAACCCTGCTCTGGCACCGGAAGAACGACAGCGATCCCGGTCACGCCTGGCTCCGGCGGATGCTTATCCGCGTAAGCGAAACAGTCACGTCCTAGCAGAAAGGCCCTCGCACCTGTCGATCGTCAGACCGCCGAGCCGTAGAGGTCATAAGCGTCGGCGCGATCGATCTTGACCGTGACGATGTCGCCGGCGCGCAGCGGCCGCCGTGACTGGATGTGGACCGAACCGTCGATTTCGGGCGCGTCGTATTTGGTCCGACCCTTGGCCGAATTGCCATGCGCCTCATCGATCAGGACCGGCAGGCGCTTGCCGATTTTCTTGGTGAGCTGCGTTGCCGAAATCTTCTGCTGGCGCTGCATGAAGCGGTGCCAGCGGGCCTCCTTGATCTCCTGCGAAACCTGCTCGAGGCCGAGGTCGTTGGAGCGGGCACCTCTGACCGGCTCGTATTTGAAACAGCCGGCGCGGTCGATCTTGGCCTCGTCCAGCCAATCGAGCAGCATCTCGAAATCATCGTCCGTCTCGCCGGGGAAGCCGACGATGAAGGTGGAGCGGATGGCAAGGTCCGGACAAACTTCGCGCCAGCCACGAATGCGCTCGAGCGTCTTTTCGCCATGGGCGGGCCGGCGCATGTTCTTCAGCACCTGCGGCGAGGCGTGCTGGAACGGAATGTCGAGATAGGGAAGGATCTTTCCTTCGGCCATCAGCGGGATGACGTCCGCGACATGCGGGTAGGGATAGACGTAATGCATGCGCACCCAGACGCCGAGCTTGCCCAGCTCTTGCGACAGATCGAGGAATTTCGCCCGCACTTCGCGATCGCCGAACATGCTGGTCTGGTATTTGATGTCGATGCCGTAGGCGCTGGTATCCTGCGAGATGACGAGGATCTCCTTGACGCCGGCATTGGCCAGCTTCTCGGCTTCGCGCAGGACGTCGGCGACCGGCCGCGAGACGAGATCGCCGCGCAGCGCCGGGATGATGCAGAAGGTACAGCGGTTGTTGCAGCCTTCCGAAATCTTGAGGTAGGCGTAGTGGCGCGGCGTGAGCTTGACGCCTTGCGGCGGCAAGAGGTCGATGTAGGGATCGTGGCTCGGGGGAGCAGCCTCATGCACTGCCGCCATCACGCTTTCATAAGCTTGCGGGCCGGTGATGGCGAGGACGTTGGGATGTCTTTCGCGGATGACGTCCGGCTCGGCGCCGAGGCAGCCGGTGACGATGACCTTGCCATTCTCCGAAAGTGCGGAACCGATGGCATTGAGCGATTCGTCGCGGGCCGAATCGAGGAAGCCACAGGTGTTGACGACGACCAGGTCGGCGCCGTCATGCTTGCGCGCGATCTCGTAGCCTTCGGCGCGCAGGCGCGTGATGATGCGCTCGGAATCCACGAGGGCCTTCGGGCATCCAAGACTGACGAAACTGACGCGAGGGGCGGACATCAAAGCTTTTCCAGATTTCAGGATTGGCGGCGCACTACCACACTTGTCGCGGCATTGGTATGGGCAGCGGCTGCGGCGAAACGCAACCGCCGACGTCGCCAAAGGCTGGTCGATTCGAATTCAAAGGCCGGCGTCGATGCGAAAATCCTGTCGAAGCGTCAGCTCACCGCATTGCTGACATGCGGCAACACTTCGACCGCGCCTCGATAGATCATGTCGAGTGCAACATAGAAGATGATCAAAAGGCCGATATAGGCGATCCAGCGATGGCGGTGCAGCAGCTTGGCGATGAAGGTCGCGGCAAGGCCCATCAACGCGATCGACAGCACGAGGCCGATCACCAGCACCTGGAAGTGATCGCGTGCCGCGCCGGCGACCGCCAGTACGTTGTCGAGCGACATCGAAACGTCGGCGATGACGATCTGCAATGCCGCCTGGCCCAGGGTCTTCTTACGCGCCTTGCCGGCCACCATATTATCGCTGTTGATATCGGAATTGGACAACGCCTCCGTCGCCTCCACTTCGTCGGCATGGGAGGTGCGCAGTTCGCGATACATCTTCCAGCACACCCACAGCAACAGGATGCCGCCGGCCAGCAGTAGGCCGACAATCTGGAGCAGGGTGACAGTGATCGCGGCAAAACCGATGCGCAACACCGTCGCCGCCACCACGCCGATAAGGATCGCTCTCTTGCGCTGCTCGATCGGCAGGCCGGCCGCGGCAAGGCCTATGACTATGGCGTTGTCGCCCGCAAGCACGAGGTCGATGGCGATGACCTGGAGCAGGGCCGTGAGGCCTGCGGCGGTGAAAATTTCCATCGACTGGAAGTCCCTTGCTGATTGGCCGACCGTTCGCGTCGAGTGCCTCGACGCCCTAACGTGTATGGTTCCCGCGCGTCAAGGGACTGGTTGAGACAAGGTCGGTAAACCGCCGGTCGCGGCCGCAACATACGGAGTTTGCGACGATCGACCCGAAACATGGGGCCAGAGGTCGCGGATGTCTAGTTGTAGAGGTTGTATTTGGGCCAGTCGCTTTCCGGAATTTCCTCGCCGATCCGGTAGCGGAGTTGCAGGACTTGCATATGGTCCGGCGCTGTCTCGCATTTGAATTTCAGCCGGTACCATTGTCCCTTGCTGCGAAAGGCAGCGCCCGGGCTCCTGATCGCATCGGCGCCCATTTCGGGCGTCGCAAAGGCGTAGGCGACGACGCGATCGGCTTTGTATTTGTGGTCGTCACGGGTAATCCGGTCGAGAATTTCGGCGTCGCATCGCTGCTCCAGCCGGGTTTGCGGGTCGAGTTTGAGCAGGCCGGTGCGCAATGCGCTGTCCATCGCGCTGGCCGGCCAAGCCAGCGCCATCCATGCAAGGACCGCAAAAAATAGTTTATTCATGGGCGGGAGAAGCACCATATTTGGGCGAAGAAATCAACCCGATCGTGGGCTCACTTCCTGGTCATCTCGACGCAAGTGCTACAATGGCGGAGGGAGTGGGATTCGAACCCACGGTGGGCTTGCACCCACGCCGGTTTTCAAGACCGGTGCCTTAAACCGCTCGGCCATCCCTCCAAGGTGATTTTTCAACCACTTAGGATATCGCGAGAGGGGCGGGTTCGAGCAGTCGGTACCGGATTGGCACCAGGACGTTCCCCGACCGGTTCGCGCTTCATTCCTGTAAAGCCGCATTCAATGCCAAGTCAACCACGCCGGCGGCAAGTTTCGGTGCGGGCCAGAACGGGGGGCGGTCATCGATGCGTCATGGCCAATCCGACTTGTGTTTTATGCCGAGTGTGGAAAATCGTTTTTAAAAGCCGCACAGACTATTAATCGTTGTGCGCCGATATGTTGGAGCGTTAAGCACGTCTAAGTAAAATCGTATTCTGGAGTTGATTTTGGCCGTACTTGGCGCTCTCCCGCCCGGTCTTCGCTGTAGACCAATTCGCGAAACCGACTGGGAGGGAGTGGTCGACTGCCTGTGCAGGGGCTTTCCGCAGCGTAACCGGAGTTACTGGATACAGGCTCTGACCCGTTTGTCGCAGCGGCCTGCGGTTGCCGAGCTCCCACAATATGGCTTTGCTTTGGAGCACGCCGGTCGGATCGTCGGCGTTGTGCTCACCCTTTATGCCCGTTACCAGGGGCCGGAGGGCGACGAAATCCGCTGCAACCTTTCAAGCTGGTCAGTCGACGCAGAATTCCGTCCCTATGGCGCCATGTTGGTCGCGGCGGTTCTCAAGCGGAGGGATGTGACCTACACGAACATTTCGCCGGCACAAGCGACATTAAAAGCCAACCGGGCGCTCGGCTTTCGCCTCTTTTCCAAGGGACAATTTACCTTCCTGCCGGCTTTGAATTCGGCGCAGCGATCATGTCGCGTGCTCGAATTCCGTCCTGATCTTCCGGAATTGGCGATGTTGTCCGAGAGTGAGAGATACATACTCTCGGAACACTCGGCGCTGGGCTGCCTGTCGTTGATCTGCATTTGCGACGGAGCAGCGTTCCCCTTGGTGTTGATGCCGCGCCGAATGTTGCACGGTCTTATCCGATGCCATCAGATCATCTATTGCCGCTCGCTCACGGATTTGAGCCGGTGCGCCGGTGCCATGGGGCGCTTTCTCTTGCGAAGCGGAATCCTGGTTTGCTTTGTCGACGCCAAGGAGCCGATTCCAGGTTTGTCGGGGTGGTACCGCCCCAACAAGGGGCTGAAATACTTCAAGGGTCCCAGACCACCCGCACTTGGAGATCTAACGTTCACCGAACTTGTGATATTCGGTCCCTGAATTTGCGCTCGCAGACACGCCAACGCTTAGCCGCAAGGCGCGTGCGGCACGAATGGCGCTGCTGATCGATAGGCGATGATTTTCATGCCGATCGGCGAGACGGTCCCGTGCCACAATCTCGCCCGGTTCCGACCACAATCGGTTAATACGGTGATAAACAATTCCTGCGCACAAAAGGATTGGGGTAGGGCGTCGCCGGCGTTTCTGGAGTGGGTGCTTTGGCACCGCTGACGTTCACGTTGCGGTGCCTTTGTCGAGACTGTAGGGGACAATCGAAAAATGCAGACCACGGCGCGCCCGCGTCTTCGTCGCGCTTCCGCTTTCGCGCTGTTTGCCTTGTCGGCAGCCTTTCTTGCGGCATGTGCCGGGCCGCAGCAAAAGGCGATGGTCAACAAGAAACCTCGCTCCAAGGAATATTTTTCCGAAGCCGAATACGGTGTGAAAGCCAGCCCGCGCGTGCTGTTCAAGACGTCTCGCGGACGCGACCAACTCGGCAAACCCTATCAGGTACGCGGCAAGTGGTACTATCCGAAGGAAGACAAGCGTTACGCCAAGGTTGGCCTCGCATCCTGGTATGGTGAGGCCTTCCACGGCCGGTTGACCGCCAACGGCGAAGTCTACGACATGGCCGATCTGACGGCGGCGCATCCGACCATGCCGCTGCCGAGCTATGCGCGGGTAACCAATCTCAAGACGGGCAGCTCGGTGATCGTGCGCGTCAACGATCGCGGACCCTATCATGATGGGCGCATCATCGATGTGTCGAAGCGCGCTGCTGAAATGCTCGATTACGCCAATGTCGGTACGGCCGAGGTGAAGGTCGAATATGTCGGCCGTGCGCCGCTCGAAGGCAATGACGGCCAATATCTGATGGCTTCGTACCATCCCGGCAACAGGGCACCGGATGCGTCGGACGGTCTGCCGAGCGGTGTCATGGTCGCCATGAATGGGCCGTCGCCGAGCCTGCCGGTGAGCGCCGCGGCGGTGCCGTTCCCCGGTCAGCTGACGAATTCCGTGCAGGCGTCGGAAGCAGTCATTGCGACGCAGGCACCAGCCTCCGGCGATGTGACGCTACCTGATTACGGGCCGATCGTGCCGGAGCGTCCGGAGATCAACCTGCCGGCGCAATCGCCATTCACCGTGGCGTCGCTGTCTTATGCCGATGAGCGTGTGCAGCGCGCCTCCAACGCCTTTGTCGCACTGGATGGCGCCGGCATGTCGCCCGCCGAGATTCTTCAATCGTGGAGACAGCAAGCTCCTCCAGCCGGGTCGCCTATGGACTATGTTGCGGCGGGTTCGTTCGAGAACGCCGCCGAGGCCGAGCGGGTGGCGGCGCAGCTTTCCAGCTTCGGCAAGACCGAGATCCAGCGCTCCGATCTCGACGGCAAGGACTGGTACTCGGTCAACCTCTATGCCGACGGCCGTGGCAGCCTGGACGAGATGCTGAAAGCCGCGTGGTCGCATGGTGCGCCGGATGCGCTTGTTGTACGCAACTGACCTCGGGCTGCCTGGTTTTTCCGTGCACGATTGATCCGCCAGGCAAAAGCCTGATAGCTTCGGCCCAACTTGCAAAAGCGCCGGCTGATTGGTCGAACTGATGAAATTTTTCCACCCTTTCACCGGGCTCATGGCGCTCGGCCTGCTGCTGCTCTCGCTTATGCCGGCCTCAGCACAGCTTTTCGAGACCAAGGCCGCGCAGGCCTTCATGATCGATGCCGAAACCGGCACCGTGCTGTTTTCCAAGGATGCCGACAGGTTGATCCCGCCGGCCTCGCTGGCCAAGCTGATGACGATGGAAGTGGTCTTCGACGCTATCAAGTCGGGGCGCATGACGCTCGACGACACCTTCGTGGTGAGCGAGAACGCCTGGCGCAAGGGCGGCGCTCCTTCGGGGACATCGACCATGTTCGCGAAACTCAAGTCGACGATCCGGCTCGAAGACCTGATCCAGGGCGTGACCGTGCAGGCGGCCAATGACGGCTGTATAGTCATCGCTGAAGGAATGGCCGGGTCCGAGGCGAATTTCGCGGCGCAGATGACCGAGCGCGCCCGCCAGATCGGCTTGCAGAAATCGACATTCGTCAATTCGACCGGTCTGCCGGCCGATGGGCAGCAAACTAGCGTTCGCGAGCTTGCGCTTCTGGCCTTGCATCTCTGGCGGAACTACCCGGATCTCTACCGCTATTATGGCCAGAAGGATTTTACCTGGAACAAGATCTCCCAGAGGAACCGCAACCCGTTGCTGGCCATGGATATAGGCGCCGACGGCCTTGCAGTCGGCGCCAGCGAGCAATCCGGATTCGGCATCGTCGGCTCGGTCAGCCACAATGGGACAAGGGTGATGGCGGCGATGAGCGGGCTGGCAAACGACCGCGAGCGCGCCGAGGAAGCGCGAAAGCTGCTCGACTGGGGCGTTCGCTCGTTCGAGAAGACTGAGGTATTCGCCAACGACGAAGTGGTTGGCGAAGCCCAGGTCTTTGGCGGCGCCAAATCCGGCGTCGCGTTAAAGGCAAAAGGACCGGTGGAGATCTTCCTGCCGATCACCAACCGCGACAAGCTCACGGCCAGGATCGTCTATGACGGACCGATTGCAGCGCCCGTGGAGGAGGGGCAGCCGGTGGGTGCGCTGCGCGTGTGGATCGGCGACACGCTGAGCCAGGAGACGCCGCTTTTTGCCGCCGAGTCGATCGGTGTCGGCTCGCTGCCGCAACGCGCTCTCGATGCCGCCAAGGAACTGGCCGTCGGCTGGCTGCGTTAGTGCGGTCGCGGTGGACCTTTTTTCCCGCTGGGACTATACGGTCCCCGAAGCATGGACAGAGGCTTTGGCGCGCGGATTTTTCATCACTTTTGAAGGCGGCGAAGGAGCAGGCAAGTCGACGCAGATCGAGCGGCTGGCAAAGAAGATGCGCGCCAAGAAATACGATGTGCTGGTGACGCGTGAACCAGGTGGCTCGCCGGGTGCGGAGGCGGTCAGACATGTCCTGCTTTCAGGCGCGGCCGAGCCGTTCGGCCCCAAGATGGAAGCGCTGCTTTTCGCCGCCGCGCGTTCGGACCACGTCGAACAGGTCATCCGGCCGGCAGTCGAGCGCGGCTCGATCGTACTTTGCGACCGCTTCATGGATTCCTCGCGCGTCTACCAGGGCGTCACCGGTGGCCTCGACCTGGCATTCATGGACGCCCTGGAGAAGGTTGCCATCAACGGCATGGTGCCGGACATGACGCTGATCTTGGACATCGATCCCGCCGAAGGCCTGAGGCGCGCTACCGCCCGGCGAGGCAGCAGTGACGGCCCGGACCGCTTCGAGAAGGAAACATTGGCGATCCACCAGCGCCGCCGCGAGGCTTTTCTGGCGATCGCCGCGGCTGAACCCGAACGCTGCACCGTCATCGATGCATCCGCCGACCCAGACATGGTGGAGAATGTCGTTACCGCCACCGTCTTCGCGGCCCTCGAGAGGATGATGCCGGCGCAAAACAGACAGGCGGCGCCGGCATGATTTTCGAACGGATCGCTCCTGAACAGCACGACACGCTGGACGGGGTGCCGGAGCCATCCGAAACGCCGCGCCTCGTCGGACATCTCCCGGCGGCCAACATGCTTGCCGCCGCCTATCGCTCGGGAAAGCTGCCGCACGCGCTGATCTTTGCCGGGCCGGTCGGCATCGGCAAGGCGACGCTGGCCTTTCACCTGGCGCATCACCTGTTGAAGCACCCGGTCTTCGAGCAGGCACCGGAAAGCCTTGCCGTTCCCGATCCGGCTTCGTCGCTGTTTCGCCAGATCGCCACCGGGGCGCATCCTTCGGTGCTGCATCTGACGCGCCCCGCGAACGACAAGACCAAGAGCTTCAAGACCGTGGTCACCGTCGACGAGATCCGCAGAGTCAGCCGCTTTCTGTCGCTGACCTCGCATGACGGCAGCTACCGGGTGGTCATCGTCGATCCCGCCGACGACATGAACACCAATGCCGCCAATGCCTTGCTTAAGAATCTTGAAGAGCCGCCCGCGCGGACATTGTTCATCCTCATCGTCCATGCGCCGGGCAGCCTGCTGCCGACGATACGGTCACGCTGCCAGATGGTGCGGCTGACGCCGCTCGACGCCGATAGCCTGATGACGGTTCTGGAGGGCATCGAGCCGCCGCCGCCGGAGGATCCCGCAGCGCGCGCGGCGCTGGCGGAACGGGCAGGGGGCAGCGCCCGCAACGCGATTTTGTTGACGCAATATGGCGGGCTGGAAATCGCCTCCACCCTCGACGCCCTGGTGATGGTCCAAAAAATAGATGTCGCCGGCGCCTACCGTCTTGCCGAGGCGGTCGCCGCCCGTGACCAGGCGATCCCATTCGACATCTTCAATCGCCGAGCGCTTGATCTGCTGTCGGCCGGCGCCAGCCAGGCCGCGCTGGCCGGCGATCTCGCGCGGGCCAAAACGCTGTCGGATACTTGGCACGAGGCTTTGAACGCTATATCTGAAACCGAGACCTACAATCTCGACAAGAAGCAGCACGCCCTGACCATGATCGACCGCCTGAATTCTGCAATGCGAATGTGACGGCCGCTGGCGTGGCTTTGATGTCCCTGAGCGTTGATCCCAACCAATGGCAGGAACTTCGAATCCACCACATTGGCGTCGGATGGCAATTGCCGTTTCGATGCGATATCTCACCGCGACATCTTTCATTCTGACATTCATGACGGCTCATCCATGTCACGCGAAAAATACTACGTCACGACGCCGATTTTCTATCCGAACGGCAAGCCGCATATCGGCCATGCCTACAATGTGATCGCCAGCGACACGCTTGCCCGCTTCCAGCGGCTCGACGGCAAGGACGTCTTCTTCGTCTCGGGGACCGACGAGCACGGCTTGAAGATGCAGCAGACGGCGGACGCCGAAGGCCTGACGCCGAAGGTGCTTGCCGATCGCAATTCGGCGATCTTCCGTTCGATGCTCGAAGCGACCGGCTGCTCGAACGACGTTTTTATCCGAACTACCGAGGAGCGGCACTACAAGGCCTGCCAGGCGATCTGGACACGCATGGCTGAGAATGGCGACATTTACCTCGACCGCTACAGCGGCTGGTATTCGGTGCGGCAGGAAGCCTATTTCGACGAGGCCGAAACCAAGGTCGGCGACGACGGCGTGCGCCGTGAACCGCTCGGCTCGCCCGTCGAATGGACCGAAGAAGAAAGCTACTTCTTTCGGCTTTCCGCCTATCAGGACAGGCTGCTCGCACTGTACGAGAACAGCCCCGAATTCGTCGGACCGGCGGAGCGGCGCAATGAGATCGTCAGCTTCGTCAAATCCGGCCTGAGGGATCTGTCCATCTCGCGCACCACGTTCAAATGGGGCGTGCCGGTGCCGGGAGACGACAAGCATGTGATGTATGTCTGGGTCGACGCCTTGACCAACTACATCACCGCCGCCGGTTATCCGGATCCGGCCAATGAGAGATGGTCTTTCTGGCCGGCAAACGTCCACGTCATCGGCAAGGATATCGTGCGCTTCCACGCGGTCTACTGGCCGGCTTTCCTGATGTCGGCTGGCATCGAATTGCCGAAGCGCGTGTTCGCGCATGGTTTTTTGTTCAACCGCGGCGAGAAAATGTCGAAGTCGGTCGGCAACGTCATCGACCCGTTCGCCATGATCGAGCATTACGGGCTCGACCAGGTGCGCTATTTCTTCCTGCGCGAAGTGCCGTTCGGCCAGGACGGCAGCTACAGCCATGATGCGATCGTCAACCGCACCAATGCCGACCTTGCCAACGATCTCGGCAATCTGGCACAGCGCTCGCTGTCGATGATCGCCAAGAACTGCGGCGGCGTGGTGCCGAAGCGTGGCCAATTGAGCGACGCCGACAAGGCGATCCTCGATCAGGCAGATGTCGCCCTTGTCACGGCGCGCAGGACGATGGCCGACCAGGGTATCCATCTGGCGCTGGCGGCGATCTTCGGCGTGGTGGCCGAAGCCAACCGCTATTTCGCCGGGCAGGAGCCGTGGGCGCTGAAGAAGACCGATCCGGCACGCATGGAAACGGTGCTGTGGACGACGGCTGAGGTGATCCGGCGTGTCGGGTTGCTGTGCCAGCCCTTCATTCCAGACTCGGCGGCAAAGCTGCTCGATCTTTTGGCGGTGCCGGCAGACAGCCGTAATTTTGAGCATGTCGCGGAAGGCGATGCGCTGGTACCCGGCACGGCGCTGCCGGTGCCGGAACCGGTGTTTCCACGTTATGTCGAACAGCCGGACGCGAACGCCTGATGCTGGTCGACAGCCATTGCCATCTCGACTTTCCGGATTTCGCCGAGGAGCGGGCGGCTATCGTCGCCCGCGCCCTCGCGGCCGGGGTGGGACGTATGGTGACGATCTCGACACGGGTGAAGCGTTTTCAACAAATAGTTGATATTGCAGAGACTTTCGACGATGTCTATTGCTCTGTCGGCACTCATCCGCACAATGCGGCTGAAGAGCTTGATGTCACGGTTGAGGATCTGGTCCGGCTGTCCGCTCATCGCAAAGTGGTGGCGATCGGCGAGGCCGGGCTCGACTATTTCTACGATCACGCGCCGCGCAATGCACAGGCGCAGGGCTTTCGCACCCACATCGCCGCCGCGCGCGAGACCGGTCTGCCGCTGGTCATCCATTCCCGCGACGCCGACGACGACATGGCTGATATTCTCGAAGAGGAAACAGGGAAGGGCGCCTTCCCCTTCATCCTGCACTGTTTTTCGTCGGGGCACAGGCTGGCCGAGATCGGCGTAGCGCTCGGCGGCTATGTTTCCTTTTCGGGTATCCTGACCTTCAAGAACTCCGCCGAGCTGCGCGCCATCGCCGCCGATCTGCCGCACGACCGTCTGCTGGTCGAAACCGACGCGCCGTATCTGGCGCCGATCCCGTTTCGCGGCAAGCGCAACGAGCCTGCCTTTGTCGCGCATACAGCCAAGGTGCTGGCCGAGACGATCGGCGTCAGCGACGCCGAGATCGCGACCGTCACCACGGATAATTTCTTCCGGTTGTTCAGGAAAATGCCGCGCCCGAGCGCGCCGGGCGCCTGACGCATGAGCGACCGGTTGCGCCTTACCGTCCTCGGCTGCGGCTCATCGCCAGGCACGCCGCGCATCACCGGCGACTGGGGCAATTGCGATCCCGCGAACCCCCGGAACCGGCGCATGCGCACCGCAGCGCTGGTCGAGCGGATCGCGGCGAATGGCGCCCGGACCACTGTCGTCATCGACACCGGCCCGGATTTCCGCGAGCAGATGCTGCTGGCATCGGTCAGGCGCATCGATGCGGTCATCTATACGCATCCGCACGCCGACCATATCCACGGCATCGACGATTTGCGTGGCTTCGTGATCGAGCAGCGCCACCGGATCGACATCCATGCCGACCAGGCCACCATGCTGCGGCTGCGGGAAGCGTTTCG
Organism: Mesorhizobium sp. M0244; assembly: GCF_040321795.1. NCBI lineage: Bacteria > Pseudomonadati > Pseudomonadota > Alphaproteobacteria > Hyphomicrobiales > Phyllobacteriaceae > Mesorhizobium > Mesorhizobium sp. M0244. The sequence continues at coordinate 114,560 of NZ_JAMYSE010000006.1, forward strand.
CTACTGTTTCGAAACGCCGAAAGGCAGTTCGTACCCGCCGATCGTCAACGCCCATATCATTGACCACGCCAGGCCGGTGGTGATCGGAGGCGAGGGCGGTGCCCTCACCCTCGAACCGCTGCCGCAGATCCATGGCGACATCATCTCGCTGGGTTTTCGTATCGGCAATCTCGCTTATTGTCCTGACATAAGCGACTTTCCCGAAGCGACCGCCGAGCGTCTGCAAGGGCTGGACATGCTGGTCATCGATGCGCTGCAGTACACCATCCATCCGAGTCATCTGTCGCTTGGCCAGGCGCTTGGCTGGATCGAAAGACTGGCGCCGAAGAACGCCGTGCTGACGCATATGCATGTGCCGCTCGACTACGCCACGGTGATGGCCGAGACGCCGGTCAACGTCGAGCCTGCCTATGACGGCATGAGGATCGAAATCCCTTACAAATCAGCGTGAAGGACCAAGTTTTTCATGGCTGGGTTCCAGGATTAGGTCTCGCGAGATGCATGAAACCAATTCTCGCTCCAAAACCGCCCAGCGGCTCGCTTATGCTATCTCCACGCCACATCCTATCGGCCATGTCAGTTCCATAATCTATCTTATGCGACTGAAGCTTGTAGCCATTTTAGGAATGCGACGGTTGAGCAAGTTAGAGACGCGACATTTTCCAGCGTCTCTCCGGCTTCAACGTGATCGCCGATCGTGTCCCAGTGCCCCGGCCGTATGGCGCAAGCGAGGCTTGCAGAGGTCGCGCACGCTCGTTCTCATGACATGCGCTCAAAGCTAAACTTCTTGAGCGCCGCATTGCAGTTCTAGTTGGAGTGAGATCGCAAACATTCGCAACAGCATGCTAAGTTGCGAATCATGAAGAGACTTTGGTCGTTTGCAGGTTTTGTCTTCGCTGTCGCCTGCGCATTCACCGACACGCGAGCGCAGGATCTCAATCATGCTCCAGGCGAGAATGACCTGGCTTTCGCGAAACGTGTTGTTGGGTTCGCGGACAACGCTGACCCGCACACGACAGCCGTGACCTGGAACGGGCTCCAGACGCTGTTCGTCGATTACCAGACCACCGAGGAATATCCGGAACGCCCACTCGTCGCGCTACAGCAGCAGCCCAACGGGTACCGTGCAATCCAGGTCACGGTTGGCGAACACGAAGGCGGCACGCCGGAGATTACAGCGCTCGGCCTCGTCAACGCCGATCACGATCCGGCAAAGGAGCTGATCGTCATACTTGCCTGGCCAGTGTCGCACTACGATGTCTCGGGTACGCTCTATGAAGTTCGCTTCTTCGACACCCCCAAACCGGGTCAGAAGGCGTTGACCCAATTGAAAGTGAGCCAAAAGTTCGACGCCACCTGCGACTGCGGATGGCGCGACGGCACGACAAAGCGTTTCCGCTTCAAGACAATCGCGGCGGTCAAGGCTGAATTGAAGCGCTTGGGCTATTAGCCGCCGGCGAGGGCTCGCTTCCCGGATGCTGCCCTCGCCTGTCTGCTGACCGGCAACGCCACGAGCACCGGCGCAGGCTGGGTCGCTCGTCAGAATTCCATATCGCCGAAGTCACCGCCATTATCGGAGCCAGCATCGTCTGGCTGGCCAGCTTCGTCTGGTTGGGGTGCCGGCTGTTCGGCTGCCTGCGCTTCGTTGCCACCAAACATGCCGGCGATCGCATTGCCGAGCAGCACGCCGCCAGCCACACCCATCGCAGTCTGCGCCGCGCCGGCAAGAAAACCGCCGCCGGCCCGCTGTGGGTTGTCTTGTGGTCCTCCCGCTGCAGCAGAAGCGGTGCGCCCTACCCGCGGAACCGAGCCAGAACGCCTGCCGCCGCTGCGGCCGAAGAAGCCGCTGAGCGGTCCACCGCCGGCAGGCTGCCGCGCCTGCTCTTCCAGTTCTTCGATGCGCGCCTGTGCTGCGTTCAGGGCCTGCTCTTGCACTACGATCGTCTGCGCCATGTAGTATGGTGCCCCTGACTGCCGGGCGATCTGGTCCTGGATGAAGCGCTCCGCCTCGGCATCGCGCGGCGGTGCCTGGCGACGCGGCTATTCGCGCTCTCCGGTGAAGTTCAGCAACAGCTGGAAGATGTTGATGAAGTTCAGATAGAGCGAGAATGCCCCGAAGACAGCGAGCTTCTGCTGCGATTCCGCACCGAAGTTTTCCGCATACTGCTCCTTGATCGTCTGAGTATCCCAGGCGGTGAGACCGATGAACACAGCGATGCCGATTACCGAGATCGCGAACTGCAGCGCAGTCGAGCCGAGAAAGATGTTGACGATGCTGGCAATCACCACGCCGATCAGGCCCATGATCAGGAACGACGAGAACTGCGTCAGGTCGCGTTTGGTCGTGTAGCCGTAAAGGCTGGTCGCACCGAACATGGTGGCGGCGATGAAGAAGGTGCGCGCGATGCTGGTGCCGGTAAAGACCAGGAACACGGAAGCCAGCGACAGGCCCATGACCGCACAGAAAGCCCAGAACATCGCCTGCGCGCCGGCTGCCGACATCGTCTGCATCCGGAATGAGAACAGCAGCACAAAGGCCAGCGGCGCCAGCATCACCACCCATTTCAGCGGAGTGGAGAAGATCGGCACGTAAAGGGCGGGCGTGGAAGACACCACGAACGCGATCAAGCCGGTGACGACGAGGCCAAGGCCCATGTAGTTATAGACGCGCAGCATGTGCCGGCGCAGGCCCTCGTCATAGACTGCTCCGGCTCGGGCTCCGGCCCCGATATATCCCAGATTGTTCATTTGGTTCTCCTTCTTCGAGGTAGTCGATTAGTAAAGCGTTCTGGCGAGCGCTTCGGCCGTGCGATCGAGGCCCTGGACGCCGCTACGTGCGACGACTGCGTAGGCGACCTCGCCGATCTGGAAATAGGCCGAGGAAACTTCGCCCGACGGAACGACAGTCGGCCTGACGACGTCGAATGTTCCGGGCCGGATAGCGAACAGCGAGAGCAGGCCCATCTCCCTTGTCTCGACAGCCATCTCGACGCTCGGGCCGAACTGTGACGGGTAGATCTGCACGTCACGGACTTTCCAGTCCTTTGGCAGTGACGGCATAATGATCGCCGTGGCAGCGCGGATTTCGTCGGCATTGTAATTGGGCGCTTCGGATTGCGACGACATGGCTTCGCGCACGAGCGTCGTCCGGTGCGCCCGGATCGCCTCCTCCACAAAAGCGGGCGGATGGGTCGAGGCGACGACTTCCGTCACCGATATCGGTCCGATGAGCCCATTCGCAAGCCAGCCGGCGGCAACGAAAACAGCGACCGCCGCCGCCCGCTGCAAAGCACCGAGAACGCGGCCGCGCGCCAAGCCTCGCTCCAGCCGCCGTGCCGCATCGGTCGTTCTCGGCTGCGCCATGGCCTTCGATCCGGCAAGCGCCACGCGCAGCTCGTCACGCGTCCGGAGATCGGACATCACGCGCGCCGCCGCTTGCGGGCGCGCGGAAAGAAATGCTTCGACCTCGATGCGCCGCGCAACGTCCAGCTGATCGTCGACGTAGGCATAGAGATCGGTATCGGTCACAGGATCGCGCAGTTGGTTCATCATCGACCTCCGACGATCTTCAGATGGCCTTTCGTGCATGCCGGTGCCGCGTCCTCCATCTCGCGGAGGGCCGCACGCGCTCTGCCGATGCGCGACATCAGCGTGCCAAGCGGCACGCCGCTGACCTCGGCCGCCTCGCTGTAGCTAAGCCCCTCGATGGCAACGAGATCCAGCGCGCAACGTTGCTCTTCCGGCAATGTGAAAAAGGCGTCGCGCACCTGTGCCAGACGAACTGAATGTTCCTGGGGAGCCTGGACGCTGGCCTCGGCGAGATAGCCGGCCTGCTCGACGCGCATCGCTTCGGATTTGCGGGATCGCAAGCCGTCGATGAACGCATTGTGGACGATCGACAGCAGCCATACGCGAAGATTTCCGCCGGAGCGAAAGCTGCCGCGTCGCTCATAGGCGCGCACCAGCGCATCATGCACCAAATCCTCGGCATCGGCGCTGTCGCGTGTCAGCGAGCGTGCGTAGCGGCGCAGCGAACCAAGCTGTCCCAGAATATCGAAGCGTGGCATCGGCCGTTTCATGTCCTGTTTACGGAGCAGGTCGGGATTTTAATCCCGCTTCCCCGAATTTTTCTTGCGCGGCTCGCTGCGCTCTTTCTGGGAGATATCGCGCCTGCCCTAGTCCGGCAGATAGTATCGGCCGGGCTCGAGGAAAACCGGCGCCGAGTTGGCGCACATGAAACCGCTGGCAAAGCACGGCCGGTTTGCGTATCACTCCGCCGCCAACGGAACCTTATCGATGTTCGAAAATCTCCAGCCCGCGCCTGCCGACAAGATCCTTGCCTTGATCGGCCTCTATCGCGCCGATCCGCGTCCCGACAAGGTCGATCTCGGCGTCGGCGTCTACAAGGATCGCGACGGCAAGACGCCGGTGATGCGCGCTGTGCGCGAAGCCGAAAAGCGCCTGCTGCAAAGCCAGGACACCAAGACTTATCTCGGACTTGCCGGCGACACCGCCTTCAATGCCGCAATGGCTAGGTTGGTGTTCGGCCCGGCGGCCGACATGACGCGCATCCGCGCTGCGCAGGCGCCCGGCGGCTCCGGCGCGCTGCGGCTGGTCGCCGAATTGCTGAAAAGGACACGCGCCGAGGCAACGATCTGGCTGTCGGACCCGACATGGCCGAACCACATGCCGGTGATGCGCGCCGCTGGCCTGCAGATACACGAGTATCCCTATTTCGACGCTGCCTCGGGCGCGGTGCGCTTCGACGACATGCTGAATGCATTGAGAACCGCGCATCCCGGCGACGTCGTGCTGCTGCATGGCTGTTGCCACAACCCGACGGGCGCCAATCTGGACGCGGCGCAATGGGCTGCCGTTGCGGATCTTGTCAGCGAGCGCGGCCTGCTGCCCTTTGTCGACATTGCCTATCAGGGCTTTGGCGAGGGGCTTGATGCGGACGCCGCCGGCTTGCGCCTGCTGGCGGCGAAAGTCCCTGAAATGGTCGTTGCCTCGAGTTGCTCGAAGAACTTTGCCGTCTATCGCGACCGCGTTGGCGCGGCCATGATCATGGCGAAAGACGGCACTCAGGCGGATGTGGCGATGGGCCAGATGCTGTCGGCGGCGCGCGCCATGTATTCGATGCCGCCGGACCATGGCGCGGCTGCGGTGCGCATGGTGCTTGAAGACCCCGCATTGCGGGCCGACTGGGAAGCAGAGCTTGAAGAGATGCGCCTGCGCATGCTGCGGCTTCGCGTCCAGTTCGCCGAGGCGCTGCGCCGGCAGTCGACCTCCGATCGTTTCGATTTCGTCGCCAGCCATCGCGGCATGTTTTCCCGGCTTGGCCTGTCGGAAGCGCAAGTCGAGCGGCTGCGCGCCGACCATGGTATCTATATGGTCGGCGACAGCCGCATCAACGTTGCCGGCCTGCCTGAGGACGGCATGGACGCGCTCGCCAAGGCGATTGTCTCCGTGCTCGACTGACATAGGCGTCCAACTGTGGACATTGCGCCCTCGCCGGCTGAAGCCGTTGGCCGCGCGGCCGGGCGCAGGATAGCGTTCGCCAGATGAATCCATCGAAAGACATTTCCCGGCTGATCGAGATCATGGCAGCGCTGCGGGCGCCGGAAACCGGCTGTCCGTGGGACGTCGAGCAGGACTTTTCGACAATCGCGCCATACACGATAGAGGAAGCCTACGAAGTGGCGGACGCAATCGCGCGCGGCGACCTCGACGATCTGCGCGATGAGCTCGGTGACCTCCTGCTGCAAGTGGTCTACCACGCGCAAATGGCCGAGGAGGCCGGCGAATTTTCATTCGGCGATGTGGTCCAGGCCATCACCACTAAAATGATCCGCCGCCACCCGCATGTCTTCGGCGACGAGAAGGCGCGCAGCGCCGGCATGGCCAAGGGCATGTGGGAAAAGATCAAGGCGGAGGAGAAGGCGGAGAAGCGCAGTGCGCGCCTCGCCCGCGGGCTCCACCCGGAAGACCACGGCCAAGGCTTTCTCGACAGCGTGCCGGTCGCCCTGCCCGCGCTGACCCGGGCGCTCAAGCTGCAGGAAAAGGCCGCCCGCGTTGGCTTCGACTGGAGCGAGGCGGCACCGATCCTCGACAAGATCGAGGAGGAGATCGGCGAATTGCGCGAGGCGCTGGCCAAAGGCGACACTGCGCCGATCAAGGACGAATTCGGCGACATGCTGTTTGCCGTCGTCAATCTCGGCCGGCACCTTAAAATCGATTCCGAAGCGGCACTCAGCGGCACCAACGAAAAATTCCGGGCACGTTTCCATTATATCGAGCGGACGCTGCACGCGTCGGGAAACACCCTCGAAGAGGCGACGCTGGACGAAATGGAAGCGCTTTGGCAGCAGGCAAAAAACGCGAAATAAAAGCCCCTACCCGTTGTTTTGACGGCGCAATCGGCTTTCGATCTCTTGCCGAGCACTGTGTGTGGCCTTGAGCGAGATGGTCACGCTGCCATCCTCATTGTCATCGCGCGAGGCAATGTCGCCGTTGCGGTAGAGCCAGTCGACGACGCCGAGTTGGTCGGGCTTGAGCGTGACGGTAAACGATTCCAGTTCGCCCGACATCATCGTCTCGATGATCGCCTTCAGCGTATCGATACCCTCTCCGGTAACCGCCGATATGGCGATCGGCGGCGCCTTCTTGCCATCAGCGCCATCGGCAAGCAGCCGCGCCCGGTTGCCTTCGTCGAGCCGGTCGATCTTATTCCACACTTCTATGACGCGCTTGCTATCGCGGGCATCGACGCCGAGGTCGGCAAGAATGCGCTCGACATCCTCGGCCTGCGCCGCCGTATCGGGGTCGGAGATGTCGCGCAGATGAATGACGAGGTCTGCCTCGACCACCTCCTCCAGCGTCGCCCTGAAGGCCGCGACCAGATGTGTCGGCAGGTCGGAAATGAAGCCGACCGTATCCGAAAGGATGATCGGCGTGCCATGCGGCAGGCGCACACGGCGCAGCGTCGGGTCGAGCGTGGCAAACAGCATGTCTTCCGCCAGCACCCCCGCTCCGGTCAGCCGGTTGAACATCGTCGACTTGCCGGCATTGGTGTAGCCGACGATCGCCACCACCGGAAACGGCACCTTCTTGCGCTTGGCGCGGTGCAGGTCGCGGGTGCGGCGCACGGTTTCCAGCTCGTGCTTCAGCTTGGTGATCTTGTCCTGAAGCACACGCCGGTCCGACTCGATCTGCGTCTCGCCGGGGCCGCCGAGAAAGCCGGCGCCGCCGCGCTGGCGCTCGAGGTGGGTCCAGCTCCGCACAAGGCGGCCCTTCTGATAGTTCAGATGGGCAAGATCGACCTGCAGCGTGCCTTCCTTGGTGCGGGCGCGCTCGCCGAAAATCTCAAGGATCAGGCCGGTGCGGTCCAGCACCTTGGCGTTCAACTCTTTTTCAAGGTTGCGCTGCTGTACCGGCGTCAGCGGATGATCGACAATGACCACTTCCGCGTGACCCTCTTTGACGATCTCGGCGAACTCGGCGACCTTGCCGCTGCCGAGCAAGGTCGCAGGGCGTGGATCGTTGACGGTCACCACCGCCGTGTGAACCAGGTCAAGGTCGATGGCGCTGGCAAGGCCGACCGCCTCGTCGCGACGGGCCTCGGCGGAACGGGTCAGGCGCGGGCGATTGGTGTCGTCGTCGCCACGCGGCTGCCGGGTAAGCACCGGCACGATGACCACTGCCCGGGTCGGACCTTTGGCCACTGTCCCGGTCTGATGTGCTGGTTTTCCGCGAACGCTGCGGTCCGCGTCTTTCTCACGTGCCAATCAGGCGCCCTGGCTTTCCTCACCATCGAACATCTGAACCGGCTGGCTCGGCATGATCGTGGAAATGGCGTGCTTGTAGACGAGCTGGGAATGGCCGTCGCGACGCAGCAGTACACAGAAATTGTCGAACGAAGTGACCACCCCGGTCAGCTTCACGCCGTTGATGAGAAAGATGGTGAGTGGGTTTTTGCTCTTGCGAACTGAATTCAGGAACAGGTCCTGAAGATTTTGCGATCGTTCCGCCATTGTTCTTGTCTTTCGCCGATCCCCTTCGGTTTGCGAGCCAATGCGCCAAATTAGCCGGCACATGTCAAGCACGCAAACACCATCTTGCCGTCAGCAACGACAAGCAGAACGAGATATATTGATGTTCATTCCATCTGTGCGGTTATCAGGCTGGACTTTTTTCCGCAACGTCAAAAAAGGCCTGCCTTAATGAAACTGTTATCGAACCCGGGTGGCCGTTGGCGACGGGAGCGCCATCGATTGCCACCACCGGCATGGCGATCGTGGTCGCGGAGCTGATGAAGACCTCGCGTGCGGCCTTGGCTTCGGCAACCGAAAAACCGCGCTCCTCGATCTTCAGGCCGAGCTTGGCGGCCACGTCGAACAGCGTCGTGCGGGTGATACCGCGCAAGATGCCGTGCTCGGCCGGACGCGTCACCAGCACGCCATCTCTGGTGATGATCCAGGCATTCGACGATCCGCCTTCCTTGACGGTGCCGTCAACATCGACGAACCACGCCTCCTGGGCGCCGGCTTCCTTGGCCTTCTGCTTGGCCAGCACGTTCGGCAACAGGCCGACCGACTTGATATCGACCCGATCCCATCGGTTCTCCGGCACCGTGATAACCCGGATCCCACTCTCGGCCCGCTTCACGGCAGCTGCAGGATCGGCTTTTTTGGCGGTCACCACCAGCGACGGCTTCGTGCCTGCCGGCGGGAAGAAAAACTCACGGCTGGCGACACCGCGTGTCACCTGGACATAGACCAGGCCGTCGACGACATGGTTGCGGCGCACCACTTCGCGCATGACGAGCGGCAGCACGCCGCGCGTGATCGGCCAGTCGATCGAGAGTTCGGTGAGCGAGCGGTTCAAACGGGCGAGATGGCGCGGCATGTCGACGATGAATCCCCTTGCCACCTCGCAGACCTCGTAGACGCCGTCGGCGAATTGATAGCCACGGTCCTCGATATGCACGGAAGCTTCGGCGTGAGCGACATAGCGTCCGTTCACATAGGCAATGCGCGACATGGGTAATCCCTGGAGAAGTCAGCGCATGACCCCGAATCGGAATCGATTTTTGGAAAGGATCATGCGCAAAAATCAAAATGCTACAGCGTCCTTTGCGCGTCCCAAAAGACGCGCGGCGCTGTAGTGCTTTCTTATGCGATTCCACGGCCGCCGTAACCGATAATTGCGTGGGCCACGACTGGTTTGGCTGTCAGACGCCCAGCGACTTCAGTTTGCGGTGCAATGCGGAGCGTTCCATGCCGATAAACTCGGCCGTCTTCGAGATGTTGCCGCCAAAACGGTTGATCTGGGCGATCAGATAGTCCTTCTCGAATTGTTCGCGCGCTTCCCGCAGCGGCAGCGCCATTATGTGCTGATCGGACTTGTTTGGAGTGCGCGGCATGACGTCGCCGATCTCGGCAGGCAGGAGATCGGCGGTGATCGGCGCCTCAACATCGTCGCCGCGCGCCAGGATCATCAGCCGCTCGACATTGTTGCGCAACTGGCGAACGTTGCCCGGCCAGTTATGCGCCTGCAGCACCGCCAGCGCGTCGTCGCCGATGCGGCGCGGCTTGATGCCGGCCTGGCGAGCGATCTGCTTCATGAAATTGTCGACCAGATAAGGAATGTCCTCGCGACGCTCGGCCAGTCCCGGCACCATGACCGGAACCACGGCCAGGCGATGATAAAGGTCCTCACGGAAACGGCCGTCGGCGATCATGGCTTCCAGGTTCTGCGAGGTCGACGAAATGATGCGCACGTCGACCTTGACGCGCTTAGTGCCCCCTACCCGCTCGAACTGCTGTTCGACCAGCACGCGCAGGATCTTGTTTTGCGTCTCGCGCGGCATGTCGGCCACTTCATCGATGTAGAGAATGCCGCGATGGGCTTCCTCCAGCGCACCGACCTTGCGTTCGACGCCGTTCGATTCGGTGCCGAACAGCTCGATCTCCATGCGCTCTGGCGTGATGTTGGCGGCGCTCAGCGTCACAAACGGTGCACTCTTGCGCGCCGACAGCGCGTGGATGGCGCGCGCCGCCAGTTCCTTGCCCGAGCCGGAGGGGCCGATGATCATGACGCGGCTGTTGGTCGGCGCGACGCGCTCGATGGTCTGGCGCAACTGGCTCATCGCCGACGACATGCCGATGAGGTCGAAAGTCTCGCCGCTGCGCAGCTTGAGATCCGAAACCTCGCGTCTCAATTTGGACGTTTCGAGCGCCCGTTCGGCAATGAGGATCAGCCTATCGGCCTTGAATGGCTTTTCGATGAAATCATAGGCGCCGCGGCGGATGGCCGAGACCGCCGTTTCGATATTGCCGTGGCCCGAGATCATCACCACCGGCAGGTTCGGGTGCATCGTCTTGATCTCGTCCAGCAAGGCTAGGCCATCCAGGCGCGAGCCCTGCAGCCAGATGTCGAGGAAGATCAGCCTGGGTGCCCGGTCGGCAACCACCGCCAGCGCGCTGTCGGCATCAAATGCCGTGCGGGTTTCGTGACCTTCGTCGCTCAGGATACCGGCGACAAGCTCGCGGATGTCTTCCTCGTCATCGACGATGAGAATATCAGACGCCATTACCGACCTTTTCAGTTTCTCTTTCGTGTTCCGTCTTACCTTCGCCGCGTATCGGAACGGTGGCGGCAACCGGCAGGATGATGCTAATCATTGCGCCCCGCCCGTCGTGGAATTCCGCTGGAGCATCGTGCAATTCGAGTCGCCCGCCATGGTCCTCCACGATCTTCTTGACGATAGCGAGGCCAAGTCCGGTGCCTTTCTCGCGTGTCGTCATGTAAGGCTCGAGCAAGCGCTGCCGGTTTTCGCGCGGCAAGCCCCTGCCGTTGTCGATGACGTCGATTCGAATCGCGCCATTCTGACGCCCGGCTTGAATCCGGATTATGCCGTGCGGACGATCCTCTGCATCAAGTCCGTCGATGGCTTCGGCAGCGTTCTTGATGACGTTGCCGAAAGCCTGCGCCATCAGGCGGCTGTCGAACGTGCCTTTGAGCGGCTCACTGCCGAAGGCGCGCTCGAAGGTGATGTCGGCCCGGCTCACTTCGACCAGGAACGAGGCTTCGCGCAACGAATCACGCAGATCGATGGCCTTCATTTCCGGTTTCGGCATGCGGGCGAACGCCGAGAACTCGTCGACCATGCGGCCGATGTCCTCCACTTGCCGGATGATGGTGTCGGTGCATTGATCGAAAACCTCACGGTCCTCGGTGATGACTTTGCCGTAACGGCGCTTGATACGCTCGGCCGAAAGCTGGATCGGCGTCAGCGGGTTCTTGATCTCGTGAGCGATGCGCCGCGCCACGTCGGCCCATGCGGAGGAACGCTGTGCCTGGACCAGGTCGGTAATGTCGTCGACTGTCACGACGTAGGATTTATCCTCCGAACCGTCGTCGCCGGCTTCGATCGTGATCTGCACGTTGAAGGTCCGTTCAGTGCCGGCACGATAGAAGGTGACCTGTTCGCGATAGACCGGCTTGCCCGACTTGCGGCCGATCTCGAAGACGCGGCCGACATGCGGCAGCACGGCGGAAAGGTTCTGCCCAAGCGCTGCCGTAGCGGATATGGCCAGCATCGTTTCGGCCGAACGGTTGACGATAGTGACGATGCCATATGGATCAACGCCGATGACCCCGGCGGTGACGCCGGCAAGCACCGCTTCCGAAAAGCGCCGCCGCTCGTCGATCAAATCCTTGGCCGACAGGATCTCGTTGCGCTGCGATTTCAGCTCCATCAGCATCTTGTTGAAGGTGTCGCCGAGTGAGGCGACGTCACCGTCGGAAGGGCGGACGGGCACGGCTACGTCGAGATTGCCGGTGGCCACCTCGTCGGCCGCGCCGATAAGCTGACGAATCGGCCGCACCAGGCGGTCGGCCACCGCAATGCCGGTCCAGATGGCGGACAGGATGATGATCAGCGTCAGTGATAGATAGGGAAGCGCGAAAGCCACTTGCGAGGTGCGGCGATTGTCTTCGAGACCGCGATATTCGGCGGTGTTGGATTTGACGATCTGCCGTGCCTTGATCACCTCGGGATCGACGAGGCGAATGGTGTAGAGATAGAGCCCTTCAATCTCGCGCAGCTTGACGATGGCGCCCATGATGTTGCGGGTGCGCGGCTCGATCAGCACCGGCTTGCCGTCGGCAGCACTTGCCACGGCACCCTCCGGCGGCTCCGGCATGGCAAAGTCCGCGTCGGTCTTGGCGCTCATGACAAAGGAACCATCGGGCTTGATGAGTGCTGCGTGTGCCAGCGAGCGTCCTACGGCCTCCTTGTTCATAAGATCTAGGAAACCGGTGCGATCGAGGCCGTAAAGCGTACGGGAAGCGTCGAGGTCGTAAGCCATCGACAACGTCGTGCCCTGAAGATTCCGTGCGTTTTCCTGCACATAGGCGTCGGCGATCGACAACGACGAATTAACGATCGTCTTGGTGCGGATCTCGAACCAACGGTCGAGGCCGATGTCGAGCGTGATCGACGCGATGATCGCCACCATGATCGCGGGAATGGCGGCGACCAGCGCAAACATCGCCACGATGCGCACGTGCAGGCGCGACGCAGCCTTGCCGTGCCGGCGTGCCATCAGGATGCGATGCACTTCGCGGCCGACCAGCGCAATCAGGAACAGAACGAACGCGGCGTTGAGCGCAATCAGTGCCAGCGTGGTCCTCGCGTCGGGCGTGATCGGCGTGGCGCCGACAAGAATGGCGAAGGAGATTGCCGCCGTCACCAGCGCACCGGCAACGGCGACCACGCCGGGCAGTGCAAGCAGCCGGCGCCCGTCCCGCGCGCCGGTACCGCTGAAAAGCGGCTCTCTCAATATTGGTGTCTGTGAAGCCATGTCGCCGTCTGGAGCCAGTGATTGCGTCGGATGTATGCAACGCATTGTGGCGATTATGCAACAAGTGTGGCCGAGACGGAAATCTTTCGGCGATCGATCCCCTGGAAAGCGCTCGTAAGGGTTCGTCTAGACCTGCCTGGAGGATTTGTAGACGTTGACGCCGAGTTCGCGAATCTTCTTGCGTAGCGTGTTGCGGTTGAGTCCCAGCAGTTCGGCGGCCTTGATCTGGTTACCGCGCGTTGCGGTCATCGAGGCGAGGACCAGCGGATACTCGACCTCGGAAAGGATTCGCTGATAGAGCCCGGCTGGCGGCAAGTCGCCGGCAAACGAGGCAAAATAGCGCTGCAGGAAATGCTCCACCGCCTGGCCGATGGAAAGGTCGTCGGGAATGAGGTTGCCGCCACCTGGAACGACCGGCCTTTCGCCAGTCTTCAACTCCGCCTCGATGATCTCGGCGGAAATCTCGTCCTGCGAATACAGTGCAGCCAGCCTGCGGATGAGGTTTTCGAGTTCGCGCACGTTGCCCGGCCATGGGTAGCGCTTCATCAACTCGATGCCGCCGGTGGAAATGCGCTTGGTCTGCAGGCCTTCGCTGACGCCGAGCTTGAAGAAGTGACGGACGAGGTCCGGAATGTCCTCCGATCGCTCGCGCAGCGCCGGCAGCCTGAGCGGCACGACGTTCAAGCGGTAGAACAGGTCCTCGCGGAAAAGCCCCTGATTGATCAGCGTGCGCAGGTCCTTGTTGGTAGCAGCGACGATGCGCACGTCGGTCTTGATCGGCGTGCGGCCGCCGACCGTGGTGTATTCGCCCTGCTGCAGCACACGCAGCAGCCGCGTCTGCGCTTCCATCGGCATGTCGCCAATCTCGTCGAGGAAGAGCGTGCCGCCTTCAGCCTGCTCGAAACGGCCGGTGGAACGGTTCTGCGCGCCGGTAAAGGCGCCCTTCTCGTGCCCGAACAGCTCCGATTCGATCAGGTCGCGTGGGATCGCCGCCATGTTGATGGCGACGAACGGACCACCACGACGACGACCATATTCGTGCAGCGCGCGCGCCACCAGTTCCTTGCCGGTACCCGACTCGCCTGAGATCATCACCGTCAGGTCGGTCTGCATCATGCGCGCCAGCATGCGGTAGATGTCCTGCATGGCCGCCGAGCGGCCGACCAGCGGCATCGTTTCCGGCGGCTCGTCGGCACGCGTATCGATCTTCGGCCGCCTCGGCTCGGAAAGCGCGCGGTTGACGATATTGAGGAGCTCGGTCAGGTCGAACGGCTTTGGCAGATATTCGTAGGCTCCGGTTTCGGAGGCCCGGATCGCGGTCATGAACGTGTTCTGCGCACTCATGACGATGACCGGCAGTTCCGGTCGCGCCTTCTTGATGCGCGGTAGCATGTCGAAGGCGTTCTCGTCAGGCATAACGACGTCGGTGATGACCAGATCGCCCTCGCCCGCCGCCACCCAGCGCCACAGCGTCGAAGCGTTGGAGGTGACACGCACGTCATGGCCGACGCGTGAAAGCGCCTGGTTGAGGACAGTGCGGATGGCCGCATCGTCGTCAGCGACGAGAATATTGCCGCGAACGGTCATTTGCGGTCTCCTTCACCGTCGTCGTCGGTGCCAAACTGAGTTTCTTTCCACGCCGGCATCAGGATGCGGAAGGTGGTCCCGCGCGGCGTCGATTCGCATTCAATGATGCCGCCATGCTCGCCGACAATCTTCGCGACCAGCGCCAGACCGAGACCGGAGCCGTTCGGCTTGGTGGTGATAAAGGGATCAAACAGGATCGGCAGAATATCCTCCGAAACTCCCGAGCCGTTGTCACGCACGCAGAATTCCAATGGCAGCGATACGCGATCCTGCGTTCCCGGCACCGAAACACGGATGCCCGGCCGGAAGGCGGTCGACAGCACGATTTCGCCCTGCGGATCGCTGCCGATCGCCTCGGCGGCATTTTTGACTAGGTTGAGGAATACCTGGATGAGCTGATCGCGGTTGGCAAAAACCGGAGGCAACGATGGATCATAGTCCTCTAATATCTTGATCCGCTTGGCAAAACCGTTCTTGGCGATCGCCTTGACATGGTCGAGCACGATATGGATGTTGACGGGGTAGCGGTCGATCGGCCGCTCGTCGGAAAACACCTCCATGCGGTCGACCAGCGAGACAATGCGGTCGGTCTCGTCGGTGATCAGCCTGGTCAGCGCGCGATCCTCGTCGGATGCCGACAGCTCTAGCAGCTGGGCGGCACCACGAATGCCGGACAGCGGGTTCTTGATCTCATGGGCAAGCATCGCGGCGAGGCCGGTGACCGAGCGCGCGGCACCGCGATGCGTCATCTGCCGATCGATCTTGTCGGCCATCGAGCGCTCCTGGAACATCACCACGACGGAGCCTGGAAATTCCGTCACCGGCGCAACGTAGAGGTCGACCACCTTCTCGATGCCGAGACGCGGCGACGACACGTCCACTCGGTATTCGTTGACCGGCGCTCGGCGCTCGCGAACCTGGTCGACAAGCGTCAGCAGCGGACTGCCGAAAGGAATGAGCTTGTGCAGCGTGTTGCGGGCGAGCATCGTGGCGCTCGAGCGGAAAAAATCCTCGGCATCGGCATTGGCGAAGGTGATGAAGCCTTGCGGATCGACCATGATCACCGGCCGACGAATGGTGTTGAGCACAATATGCGCGGCGTCCGCCATATCCGTGCTCTGTGTGACGGTGGCGTTCATGCCGCACTCCGCAGGTTCGCCGCTTCGGGAGCGCTTGAAAACATGTCGCGCAGCAAGGCGATGACACGCCCAGGCCCGAAAGACGTGAGTATGGCCCTGCGCCGGTCGTCGCTTGCGGCGGTATGCCGGTCGAGATACCAGCCGAGATGCTTGCGCGCCTGGCGCAATCCGCTTTCCACGCCATAGAGCGTCAGCATGTCTTCGTAATGGGCAACGACGTAGTCCGACAGCGCCCCCGGGCTTTCCGGCATGCCGGATACTGGCTCGGCCAGCGCGGCCGCTACGATGCTGCCGGCAGTCCACGGCGCGCCATAATGCGCGCGGCCGATCATCACCGCGTCGGCGCCAGACTGCTCGAGGATCAACGCTGCCTCTGCCGGCGAGCCGACATCGCCATTGGCAACGACCGGGATCGAGACGGCCTGCTTGACGCGTGCGATGGCACGCCAGTCGGCCTTGCCCTGATAGAACTGGCAACGTGTGCGGCCGTGCACCGTCACCATCCTGACGCCGGCCTGCTCGGCGCGTCGCGCCAGCATCGGCGCGTTGAGCGCGCCTTCGTCCCAGCCGAGCCGCATCTTGACCGTGACCGGCACCTCGACCGCGCCGACTACCGCTTCGATCAGCGACAGTGCGTGGTCGAGGTCTCGCATCAGTGCCGAACCGGCATAGCCGCCCGTCACCTTTTTGGCCGGACAGCCCATGTTGATGTCGATGATGTCGGCGCCCTCGCCGGCTGCGATTCGCGCGCCCTCGGCCATGTGCACCGCCTCGCGGCCGGCAAGCTGGACCATGTGGACAGGCAGCCCGGAATGACGGATGCGCAGGCCGCAACCGGCCCTGCCCTTTGCAAGCTCACCGCTCGCCACCATTTCCGACACCACCAGCCCGGCGCCATGCGCATGGGCGCGCTGCCGGAACGGTTCGTCGGTAATGCCCGACATCGGCGCGAGAAACACGCGGTTGCGGATTCTCACGCCACCCACGTCCAGCGGCGAGGCCAATTTGGTCACATCAGGCATGCACAAAAACCAAGCACCTTCGATTGCTGCACATTCTCTAGCCAGAACGACGGCAATGTGCAACGCGCAATGTCGTGACATTAAGGCGCATTTGGGAAAAATACGGATCGCCGGACCGCACCAACCCTAGGTCTTCCGAAAGCGATACCACTTTTCGGGATCATGCGCTAAGCGTCTCGGCATGAGAGATGTGAGCGAAAAGCAAGCTGCGGACGACAAGGTCGCCGTGGTCATCGTTGCGGCCGGCCGCGGCGCGCGCGCCGGACAGGCCAATGGGCCGAAGCAGTACCAGCAGATTGGCGGCGGCGCTGTCATCGCACGCACGCTCGACGCCTTTCTGACGCATCCGAAGATCGGACCTGTCGTCGTTGCTGTTCATGCCGACGACGGCGCGCTTTTCCGTCGCGCCGCCGGCGCGAATGCCGACCGTGTTGTCGCTGTGACCGGCGGTACGTCACGGCAGGAGTCCGTCCGGCTTGGGCTGCTGGCGCTGAGAAGCCACGCGCCGGGCCGGGTCCTGATCCATGATGCGGCTCGGCCGTTTGTCGATGCGGAACTGATAGACCGCACGATCGCCGCCATTGAAGAGCGCCAGGGAGCACTGCCTGCTTTGCCTGTTGCCGATACGCTCAAGCGCGAAACGGCCGAAGGCATGATCGGCGAAACGGTGTCCAGGGCCGGGCTCCATGCCGCACAGACACCGCAAGGCTTTCCGTTCTGGCCGATCCTAGCCGCGCACGAAAAGGCTCATCATCTGGGCAAAGCGGATTTCACCGACGATGCGGCAATCGCCGAATGGGCGCATATTCCGGTGAAGATCGTTCCCGGCTCGCCGGACAATGTCAAGCTGACCTGGGCACGGGATATTGCAATGGCGGATCAGCGGCTTTCCGGCGGGTCACGGTTTCCGGACATCCGAACCGGCAATGGCTACGACGTTCATGCCTTCGAGCCCGGAGACCATGTCACCCTGTGCGGCGTCGCCATTCCACACGACAGGAAATTATCCGGCCATTCGGATGCCGATGTCGGCCTGCATGCGTTGACTGACGCGTTGCTCGCCACCTGCGGCGCCGGCGACATCGGCACGCATTTCCCGCCCTCCGACCCGCAGTGGAAAGGGGCCGCTTCACGCATTTTCGTCGAACACGCGGCGAAGCTGGTGCGCGAGCGCGGCGGGCGCATCGCCAATGCCGACATCACGCTGATCTGCGAGGCGCCGCGCGTCGGCCCGCATCGCGAGGCCATGACCGAAACGCTTTCCGCAATACTGCGAATTTCCCGGGACCGCATCTCGATCAAGGCGACAACCAACGAAAAGCTCGGCTTTATCGGCCGCGAGGAAGGCATAGCGGCCATCGCGACCGCCAGCGTCGTATTTCCAGGTGACGTCCCCGAATGAGCAACAACGATTTCGCAGATGCCCTGCTTCAGGCCTGCCAGCAGCGCGGCATCATGCTGGCGACGGCCGAGAGCTGCACCGGCGGCATGATCATCGCCGCGCTGACCGACATCGCCGGCTCTTCCACGGTGGTCGATCGCGGCTTCATCACCTATTCCAACCAGGCCAAGACCGAGATGCTCGGCGTCTCAGCCGCCACGCTCGAGGCGCACGGCGCGGTCTCGCGCGAGACGGCGGTGGAGATGGCGGCCGGCGCCTTGGCCCATTCGCCGGCCGGGCTCGCCCTGGCGGTGACAGGCATCGCTGGTCCGGGCGGCGGCTCGGCGGAAAAACCTGTCGGCCTGGTCTGGTTCGGCGTTGCCGTGGCTGGCCGGCCGGTGGTCAGCGAATGCCAGCTGTTCGCCGACAAGGGCCGTGATTTCATCCGCCGGGAGACGGTCCGGCATGCGCTTGAACTGGGTTTGCGCGCGCTCGCTGCGGATCAGGCTGCCGATGGCGCACCGTAGATGATTTCGGCACGTTTCTCGAACGCCTCGGAGAACATGCGGAAGGCGCGGTCGAACATGGTTCCCATGAGCGCACCCAAAATGCGGCTCTTGAACTCATAGTCGATAAAGAAGCAGACGTTGCAACCGCCGCCGTCCGCCGGGTCGAAGCGCCAGACATTGCTCAGATATTTGAACGGGCCGTCGATATATTTGACGTCGATGGCGTTCTCGTCCGGCTTCAGCAGCACCTGCGTGGTGAAGGTCTCGCGGATCGCCTTGTAGCCGATGCTCATGTCGGCGATGAGCAGGGTGCGTCCGTCGCGTTCCTTGCGCGAACGAACCGTAAGTGCCTCGCAAAGCGGCAGGAATTGCGGATAGGATTCGACATCGGCGACCAGAGCGAACATCTGCTCCGGCGTATGCGAAACGCGGCGATTGGCTTCGAATTGTGGCATGAAACCAGTGTATTAGGCGGACTTCCTGAGAAAAGCTTCGCGCGCCGCGCGCAACCTGGCAAAGTCGTCGCCTGCATGGTGCGACGAGCGCGTCAGCGGGCTCGACGCCACCAGCAGGAAGCCTTTCGTTCTGCCGATCGTCTCGAAGGACTTGAACTCCTCCGGCGTGACAAAGCGGATCACCGGATGGTGCTTCTTCGACGGCTGCAGATATTGGCCGATGGTCATGAAGTCGACATTGGCCGAACGCAGATCGTCCATCAGTTGCAGGATTTCGTTCCGCTCCTCGCCAAGGCCAACCATGATGCCGGACTTGGTGAAGATCGAGGGGTCGAGTTCCTTGACCCGCTGCAAGAGCCTGATCGAGTGGAAATAGCGCGCACCCGGCCGAACCGTCAGATAGTTCGACGGCACGGTCTCTAGATTATGGTTGAAAACGTCCGGCTTGGCCGCCACGACGATCTCCAGCGCGCCGTCCTTGCGCAGGAAGTCGGGCGTCAGGATTTCGACCGTCGTCGACGGCGTCGCCGCCCTGATTGCGCGGATAACTTCGGCGAAATGCTGGGCTCCGCCGTCGGCGAGATCATCGCGGTCGACGGAGGTGATGACGACATGACTCAAGCCCATCTGCTTGACCGCATGCGCGACACGCGTCGGCTCGTCGGGATCGAGTGCAGTGGGGATGCCGGTGGCGACGTTGCAGAAGGCGCAGGCCCGCGTGCAGATCTCGCCCATAATCATGAAGGTGGCGTGCTTCTTCTCCCAGCACTCGCCGATATTGGGGCAGCCGGCCTCTTCGCACACGGTTACCAGTCTGTGAGACTTCACGATTTCGCGCGTCTCGGCATAGCCTTTCGACATCGGCGCCTTGACGCGGATCCAGTCAGGCTTGCGCAGCACGTCCTGATCCGGCTTGTGCGCCTTTTCGGGATGCCGCGGGCGCGGCGCATTGGCAATCGTGTCGAGGACGGTGACCATGTGAAACCCGGCTCATTCGCGAGCGCCTATCCGGCGCTCGCTCTACCCACGTCATCTAGGACTTTTCGGCGAAAAGAAAAAGGCCGCGATCGCGCATGCCGCAGTGGCTTTTTCGCATAGCAAGTGCCGACAGAGGTTAGCGGCGCACCAGCCGTCCGACCGCAATCAGAATGCAGGCGCCGATGAAGCCGGTGATCAGATAGGCGATCCAGCCGACGCCGAAGATGCCGATGTTCAGTGCCTGCAAGATGGCATTCAGCACGATGGCGCCGACAATGCCGAGAATAATGTTCATGAGGACGCCGGTATTGCTCTTCATGACCATCTCGGCGAGCCACCCCGCCAGGCCACCAATGATGATGGCTGCTACCCAGCCCACGCCGTTCATTTCCATATGCCCTCTCCTTGTATGATGGATGATGCGTGCGAAACGAATTGCCTTGCCGTCGAGTTCCTTTGGGTCTTCCGTGTGAGTCTCGCGCAACTAATTTATCATGCATTCAGCGCGCGACCATAGGCGTCGAGCACACTCTCCTTCATCATCTCCGACAGCGTCGGGTGCGGGAAGATCGTGTGCATCAGCTCTTCCTCGGTGGTCTCCAGGTTCATCGCCACGACGAAGCCCTGGATCAGTTCGGTTACTTCTGCGCCGACCATGTGGGCACCCAGCAACTGGCCGGTCTTCTTGTCGAAAATGGTCTTGACGAAGCCTTGGTCCTCGCCGAGCGCAATCGCCTTGCCGTTTGCGGCGAACTGGAAGCGGCCGACGCGGATGTCCTTGCCGTCGGCTTTCGCTTTGGCTTCCGTCAGTCCGACCGACGCGACTTGCGGATTGCAATAGGTGCAGCCCGGGACCTTCAGCTTGTCGATGGCATGCACGCCGGGGAAATTGGCGATCTTTTCCACGCACACCACGCCCTCATGCTCGGCCTTGTGGGCGAGCATCGGCGGTCCGGCGACATCGCCGATGGCATAGATGCCGGGCACATTGGTGCTGCCGTAGCCGTCGACGACGACGCAGCCGCGTTCGGTCTTCACGCCGAGCGCCTCGAGGCCGAGATTCTCGATATTGCCTTGCACGCCGACGGCCGAGATCATGCGGTCGGCGGTGATCTTCTCGACCTTGCCGTCCTTCATCTCGACATGCGCGGTGACCGAATTGGCGCCCTTCTCGACTTTTGTCACCCTGGCTTCGAGGATGATCTTCATGCCTTGCTTTTCGAACTGCTTTTGCGCAAATTTGGAGACTTCGGCGTCCTCGACCGGCATTACCGCCGGCAGCAGCTCGACCACGGTCACCTCGGCGCCCATGGTGCGGTAGAACGAAGCGAACTCGATGCCGATGGCGCCCGAGCCCACCACCAGCAGCGATTTCGGCATCTCTTTCGGCACCATGGCCTCGAAATAGGTCCAGATCAGCTTGCCGTCCGGCTCGATGCCGGGCAGCGCGCGCGGCCTGGCGCCGGTCGCCAGGATGATGTGCTTGGCGCTGTAGGTGCCTTCGCCCTTGACGCCCTTCGGCGCCGGCGGCTGCGGCTCCATCGGCTTCTTCGAAGCCTTCGACACGACGATCTCACCAGGTTTCGTCAGTTTGGCTTCGCCCCAGATGACGTCGACCTTGTTCTTCTTCATCAGGAAGCCGACGCCGCCGTTGAGCCGCAGCGAGACCTTTCGCGAACGATCGACGACGGCGGCTGTGTCGACGCTGACCTTGCCGTCGATCTTCAGGCCGTAGTCCTTCAGGTGATCCGAATAGTGCATGATCTCGGCCGAGCGCAGCAGCGCTTTGGTCGGGATGCAGCCCCAGTTCAGGCAGATGCCGCCCAAGTGCTCGCGCTCGACAACCGCCGTCTTGAAGCCAAGTTGCGCCGAACGCACGGCAGTGACATAGCCGCCGGGGCCGGAGCCGATGATGATGACGTCGTAGTTCTCAGCCACGGCTTTCTCCTTCACAATTCCAGCATGACGCGCACGAGCGGCGCCAGCGCTTGCCCGATGTTCCGCGTGTTTTCCGCGTCGAGGTGGACGCCGTCGAGCGGCGTCGTTTCGGCCACCGTGCCCGCATCGAAGAAGCCGCAGCCGGCCTCGTCGGCAAGGGCGGAATATTGCGGCGCCAGCCGCTTTGACGCGTCATCGCCGCCGGCGAACATTTCCTTGAACTCGGCGTTTTCCGTGCGGCTGACTATGGGCGGCGCGACGATCAGGATCTGCGGCGCCGGCCAATCGAACGGGTAATCGTGACCGCGCACGATATCGATCAGGCGTTGCATGCCTTGCTTGGCCGCGACCGGAATGCCGTGGATCCACGGTTTCATGTCGTTGGCGCCGAGCATGATGACGATCAGGTCGATCGGTGCATGCGTCGTCAGGATCGTCGGCAACAGCCTTGCGCCATTGCGGTCCGCCCCGGCCAAATGATCGTCGAAGGCGGTGGTTCGGCCATTCAGGCCTTCGGCGATGACCTCGACGCCGCTGCCCAGTTCTGCCTGCAGCACGCTCGGCCAGCGATCCGTCAGCCGATGACGGCCGAGGCTTGCCGCGTCATAGCCCCAGGTCAGCGAATCGCCGTAGCAGAGGACCGTCTTCATGTGCCTGCCCCGCCGAAACCTGGTTGGGAGCGCCCCAATAGCCAGCGCACGAAAAGCCACTGGACCAGCACCGTAGCGATGCCCGGCAGGACGAGACCGGCGACAATGGGAAGATCGCCCGACCACTGGCGCTTGCCCGGCGGCTGGGAGAAAGTCCAGCCGATCAGGCCAACCCCGACGAGCAGAAAAAATCCAACCGCGACAAACATCGTCAGATTTATTGCCTTTTGCGGGTTCGGCATAAACTGCGCGATGAAAAACACGGCTGTCAGGATGACGGTTACTAATACCGACGTCATGAAAACGAGGATGTATTCTTCCTGAGCGTCGGTAATGACCGCCAATTGCTGCGCCACCAATCCGCCGGCCAAACCGGAAAGGAAGAAGGCAAAAAGGCTGGTGAAGAATTTCCGCACCGCCCCGTTTCCCTTCTCTTAAACCAGCATGCCCATCGGATTTTCGATCATGCGCTTGAAGGCGACGAGCAGTTCGGCGCCGAGCGCACCGTCGACGGCGCGGTGATCGGTCGACAGCGTCACCGACATGATAGTCGCGATCTTGATCTCGCCGTTCTTGACCACCGCGCGCTGCTCGCCGGCGCCGACCGCCAGGATCGTCGCATGCGGCGGGTTGATGACGGCAGAAAAATCCTTGATGCCGAACATGCCGAGATTGGACACTGCCGTGGTGCCGCCCTGGTATTCTTCCGGCTTCAGCTTGCGGCTGCGGGCACGGCCGGCAAGGTCCTTCATCTCATTGGAAATGACCGACAGCGTCTTTTCGTCGGCACGCCGGATGATCGGCGTGATCAAACCGCCGGGGATCGACACGGCAACGCCGACATCGGCATGCTTGTGCTTGACCATGGCGTTTTCGGTCCACGAGGCATTGGCATCCGGCACCGCCATCAGTGCCATGGCAAGAGCCTTGATCACCATGTCGTTGACCGATAGCTTGTAGGCCGGCGTTTCGCCCTTCTCGGTTTTCTTCACCGGGGCTGCCGTGTTGATCTGCGTGCGCAGCGCCAGAAGCGCATCGAGTTCGCAGTCGAGCGTTAGATAGAAATGCGGGATGGTGGTCTTGGCCTCGACCAGCCGCCGCGCGATTGTCTTGCGCATATTGTCATGCGGGACAAGCTCGTAGGAGCCTTCGGCGAACAGTTTGAGCACCTGCTCGTCGGACATCGGCCTTGGCGCGGCAGCCGGAGCCGGGGCGCCCGCAGGGGCCGCTTTTGCTGCCGGCGCCGTCTTGCCACCGCCGGAAATCGCGGCATCCACGTCGGCCTTGACGACGCGGCCATGCGGGCCGGAGCCGGTCACCGCCGCTACGTCGACACCGGCCTCCTTGGCGATGCGGCGGGCAAGCGGCGAAGCGAAGGTGCGGCCGTCCGATTGGCTGATCTCCCCCCCTATGGGGGAGATGGCCGGCAGGCCAGAGGGGGGCGCCTCGCTCCGTGCGGCTGGCGGGACAGCGCCCCCCTCTGTCGACTTCGTCGACGTCTCCCCCACGGGTGGGGAGATTGGCGCCTTATCCTGCTTGGCCTCGGCCTTTGCCGATGCAGTACCGTCACCAGCCTTCGCGGCAGCGCTCACATCCTCGCCTTCGGCCGCAAGCACCGCAATCAGCGCATTGACCTTGACGCCCTCAGTGCCGGCCGGAACCACCAGCTTGGCGACCGTGCCTTCGTCGACAGCTTCGACTTCCATCGTTGCCTTGTCGGTCTCGATCTCGGCGATCACGTCGCCCGGCGAGACCTTGTCGCCCTCGTTGACCAGCCACTTGGAAAGATTGCCCTCTTCCATCGTGGGCGACAGGGCTGGCATGGTGATGTTGATCGGCATTTTGTCCTCCCGCCCTGCTCAGCGATACGTGACGGCTTTGACCGCCTCGACGACCTCGCCGACATTGGGCAGCGCCAGCTTTTCGAGGTTCGCCGCATAAGGCATCGGCACGTCCTTACCGGCAATGGTGATGACCGGTGCGTCGAGGAAATCGAAGGCGCGCTGCGAGACCTGGTTGGCGATATGGTCGCCGACCGAGTTCTGCGGAAAGCCTTCCTCGACCACCACCAGGCGATTGGTCTTTTTGACCGAGGCGATGATCGTGTCGAAGTCGAGGGGGCGGATGGTGCGCAAGTCGATGATCTCGGCATCGATGCCCATGCCGCGCAACTCCGCCTCCGCCTTGATCGCGTAGGTCATGCCGATGCCGAACGAGACGATGGTGACGTCCTTGCCGGATTTGTGAATGCGCGCCTTGCCGATCGGCAACACGAAATCGTCCATCTTCGGCACGTCGAAGGAGTGGCCGTAAAGGATTTCGTTCTCGAGGAAAATGACCGGGTTCGGATCGCGGATCGCCGCCTTCAGCAGGCCCTTGGCGTCGGCGGCGGTATAAGGCATCACCACCTTCAGGCCGGGAATATGGCTGTACCAGGCGGCATAGCATTGCGAATGCTGCGCGGCGACGCGGGCAGCCGCGCCGTTCGGGCCGCGAAAGACGATCGGAGCGCCCATCTGGCCGCCGGACATATAGAGCGTCTTGGCGGCTGAATTGATGATTTGGTCGATCGCCTGCATGGCGAAGTTGAAGGTCATGAATTCGACGATCGGCTTCAGGCCGGCCATCGCCGCGCCAACACCAACGCCGGCAAAGCCGTGCTCGGTGATCGGCGTGTCGACCACGCGCCTCGGACCGAATTCCTGCAGCAGGCCTTGCGTGATCTTGTAGGCGCCCTGGTACTCGGCGACTTCCTCGCCCATGACGAAGACGTCGCCGTCGCGGCGCATTTCCTCGGCCATGGCATCACGCAACGCCTCACGCACCGTGGTCGAGACCATTTCAGTGCCAGCCGGGATGTCCGGATCGGCGGCAATTTCCAGCTTGGGCGCGGCGGCAACAGGTGCTGCAACTTCGCTCTTGGCCGCGGCAGGCGCCGGCTCTGCTATTTCAGCCTTGGCAGGCTCCTCGCCGATGCCTTCGCGTGCCTCGTCGATGTCTTCGCCATCGACGGCCAGCACAGCGATCACGCTGTTGACCTTGACACCTTCCGTGCCGGCAGGAACCACGATCTTGGCAAGCGTGCCTTCATCGACGGCTTCGACTTCCATCGTCGCCTTGTCGGTCTCGATCTCGGCGATAGCGTCACCGGCGGCGACCTTGTCACCTTCTTTCTTCAACCATTTGGAAACACTACCCTCTTCCATGGTCGGCGAGAGGGCGGGCATGAGAATTTCGATCGGCATGTCCTTGCCCTCTCGTTAAAGTACGATATCGGTCCAGAGCTCGGACGGATCCGGCTCCGCGTCGTTCTGGGCAAATTCTGCGGCGTCGGCGACAACGTCGCGGACCTCCTTGTCGATCGCCTTGAGCTCGTCCTCGCTCGCCCATTTCTTATCGAGCAGCCGCGCTTTGACCTGTTCGATCGGGTCACGTTCGGAGCGCATTTTCTGTACTTCTTCCTTGGAGCGGTATTTTGCCGGATCCGACATCGAATGACCGCGGTAGCGATAGGTCTGCATTTCGAGAATGAGCGGCCCGTTGCCGGCGCGGCACCATTCGGTGGCGAGGTCGCCGGCTGCCTTTACGGCGCGCACATCCATGCCGTCGACCTGGATGCCTGGAATCTTGAAGGAGGCGCCGCGATGCGAAAAATCCGTCTCGGCCGACGAGCGCGAGACCGAGGTGCCCATGGCGTAGCGGTTGTTCTCGATGATGTAGACCACCGGAAGCTTCCACAGCGAGGCCATATTGAAGCTTTCGTAGACTTGGCCCTGATTCGCAGCGCCATCGCCGAAATAAGTCAGCGTCACATTGTTGTTGCCGCGATAGCGATTGGCGAAGGCAATGCCGGTGCCGAGCGACACTTGCGCGCCGACGATGCCGTGGCCGCCGTAGAAATGCTTCTCCTTGGAGAACATGTGCATGGAGCCGCCCTTGCCTCTGGACAGGCCGCTACGGCGCCCGGTCAGTTCGGCCATGACGCCGCGCGGCGACAACTCCATGGCCAGCATGTGGCCATGGTCGCGATAGGCGGTGATCATCTGGTCGCCATCGATCAGCGCCATCTTCATGCCGGTAACGACCGCTTCCTGGCCGATGTAGAGATGGCAGAAACCGCCGATGAAGCCCATGCCGTAAAGCTGACCGGCCTTTTCCTCGAAGCGGCGGATGAGCAGCATGTGCCGGTAGGCGGCAAGCTCCTGGTCTTTAGTGAATTCAACAGGCTTTGGGGTGGAAAGGCCCGGCGTTTTGCCGTCGGATTTGGATTTGGCAGGCGCTTTTCTGGCGGCGGTGGCCATGCATCACTCCCTGTTGGCGTCTCTTGGCGGACAGCGAGGGAGATCAGTTCTCCCACCGATTTGAGGCAGGCTAACATGCAGGGAAGGCTTTCGCCATGCCGAAAACGCATGGCTGTCATGCATCTAAGCGATTAAAATCATTGCAAATATCGCCGATTAACTGAAATCAAGTTACCTTGCGGCCGGCAGCATGATGGTGATCTCGTCGGCATGGGACAGATTAAGCGCTTTGCGCGCCTGCTCGTCCAGCATGTCCTTCTCGAGCGTGCCCTCGTGCATCAGCTGGACGCGGCGCTCCAGGTCGATCCGGCGTGCCTTGACGGCATCGAGCCTGCCCTGCAATTCGACAGTCTCGGCTTCGAGCCGATACTTGGAATAGATGCCGAACTCGCCATGATAGGCATGGAAGCCGAAATAGGTCAGGAACACCACGCAGAGCGAGGGGATGATAAGCCGGCCGGTATTTCTTTGCTTGTGCTGGCGTGTCCACATGGTCCGAATCCTCTATGGTACCTTTCTCGCCCGATTGTGCTTAATGGACGGTTACGGACTGTTGGATTCGGAGCCCTGAAAGCAAAAGGGCGGGAATGTCCCCCGTCCTCGCCGTCCCGGATTTTCTCTCGAAAATCAGCTTTTCACGATCGACTTGCCGGCATATCGCGCCTGCTTGCCCAGCTCCTCTTCGATGCGGATGAGCTGGTTGTACTTGGCCATGCGGTCCGAGCGTGACAGCGAGCCCGTCTTGATCTGCCCGCAATTGGTGGCAACGGCGAGGTCGGCGATGGTCGAATCCTCGGTCTCGCCCGAGCGGTGCGACATCACCGCCGTGTAGCCGGCCTTGTGCGCGGTCTCGACGGCGTCGAGCGTTTCGGTAAGCGAGCCGATCTGGTTGACCTTGACCAGGATCGAATTGGCGACACCCATGCGGATGCCGTCGTGCAACCGCGCCGTGTTGGTGACGAACAGATCATCGCCAACCAGCTGCGTTTGCTTGCCGATGAGATCGGTCAGCATTTTCCAGCCGTCCCAGTCATCCTCGGCCAGCCCGTCCTCGATGGTGATGATCGGGTAGTCGGCGGCGAGCTTAGCCAGATATTTGGCTTGCGCCTTCGGGTCGCGGGCCTTCT
The DNA here is from genome assembly GCF_040321795.1 of Mesorhizobium sp. M0244. Classification (NCBI taxonomy): domain Bacteria; kingdom Pseudomonadati; phylum Pseudomonadota; class Alphaproteobacteria; order Hyphomicrobiales; family Phyllobacteriaceae; genus Mesorhizobium; species Mesorhizobium sp. M0244. The sequence continues at coordinate 142,516 of NZ_JAMYSE010000006.1, forward strand.
TCTCGCCTTCATAGACGTAGTTGCCGTCCTTGAAGAACTCGGTCGCCGCGCAGTCGAGTCCGAGTGCGACCTCCTCGCCTGGCTTGAAGCCGGCCTTCTCGATCGATTCCATGATGAAGTCGAGCGCGGCCGGCGCGCTTTTCAGGTTGGGAGCAAAGCCGCCCTCGTCGCCGACATTGGTGTTGTGGCCAGCATCCTTCAGCTTCTTTCGCAGCGTATGAAAGATCTCCGAGCCCCAGCGCACGCCGTCGCGCAGCGTCGGCGCGCCGATCGGCAGGATCATGAATTCCTGGAAATCGATCGGGTTGTCGGCATGCGCGCCGCCGTTGATGATGTTCATCATCGGCACCGGAAGCACATGCGCCTTGGTGCCGCCAACATAACGGTAGAGCGGCAGGCCGGCCGCTTCCGCCGCAGCCTTGGCCACCGCCAGCGACACACCGAGAATGGCATTGGCGCCGAGCCGGCTCTTGTTGGGCGTACCATCGAGCTCGATCATGGTCTGGTCGATATGGATCTGATTCTCGGCCTCCATGCCGCCGATCGCTTCGAACAGCTCGCCGTTCACTGCCTCGACCGCCCTGAGCACGCCCTTGCCGAGATAGCGGGGGCCGCCATCGCGCAGTTCGACCGCCTCATGCGCGCCGGTCGAGGCGCCGGACGGCACCGCGGCGCGGCCCATAGAACCGTCTTCGAGTACGACGTCGACCTCGACGGTCGGATTTCCGCGGCTGTCCAGGATTTCACGCCCGACAATGTCGATGATGGCCGTCATTGCGATGTCCCCGATTGATCGATTGAAGCGTCGCGCACCTCTTAGCCAAAGCGCTGCAAAACGCAATCGGGGCACTTGCAAATATTGCCCGCGCGCTACGGGATTCACGAAGCACAAAGCGCTGTTATCATTTGTCATGCGCGGCATGCCGGTTCCTGGTTTATGGCTATTGTCGCGCGGGGCGAAACAGGAGGAGTTTCGCCATGTCCCAGTTGAGCGGTATTGTGAGTTTGTTCCTGATTGCGGCTGCGTTCCTGACGTCGTGCGACAATCAGCAACCCCCGCAGGGATCGTCGCCTTTGCCGGCCCTGCAAATTGCGCAGTAGCATCCTGCCACATCGAAAGGCCCCCGATTTCGCGGGGGCCTTTTTGATTCCAGGCGACTTGGTCAGTGCCAGTAAGGCTCGACCTTGTAGTAGTTGTATGAGGCGTCACGCGCGGCCTCGCCGTCGGCGCCGGTCAGTTCGTTGATCGAATAGGAAGGAGCGGCCATCAGCTGGTCCTTGGTGAACGGCACGACATAGCCGCCCCTGTTCTCGTCATAATCGAGGCTCGCCCACGGAATGGCGTGGTATTTCTCGCCAATGCCGAGAAAACCGCCAAAACCGATCACGGCAAACATGATTCCGTTCGATAATTTGTCGAGCATGACGTCCTCGATGTCGCCGATATGAGTGCCTTCCGTGTTGTAGACCGATGTGCCGATAACCCGCGAAGCGGCAATGGCTTCGGTGTGTCCTGTCTGGGTCGTCATGGTGTGCTCCTCATCGTCGTTGACATTAGATTTTGACAATGAGGGCCGCGGTCTAAGGTTCCAGGCGGGTTCGAAATTCTTCAAAGTTTTCTTGGCGACGCTACTGTGGCGCTAGACCGCAACTGCTGGTTCAACCCGCGCTCTTGGCGATGCGATCGAACGCCATCAGCCGTTCGAGTAATGCTGGAAGATCCCTCAGCGGCACCATGTTGGGGCCGTCGGAAGGCGCGTTGTCGGGGTCCTGGTGCGTCTCGATGAAGACACCGGCGACGCCAACCGCGACAGCCGCCCGCGCTAGCGTCTCGACAAAGCGCCGGTCGCCTCCAGACGAACCGCCCTGCCCGCCCGGCTGCTGCACGGAATGGGTGGCATCGAAAATGACCGGCGCGCCGATCTCGGCCATGATCGGCAGCGCCCGCATGTCGGACACCAGCGTGTTGTAACCAAACGATGCGCCGCGCTCGGTCACCAAGACATTGGCGTTGCCGGAGCCGGTGATCTTGGCGACGACGTTCTTCATGTCCCACGGCGCGAGGAATTGGCCCTTTTTTACATTGACCACCTTGCCTGTTCTTGCCGCGGCAATGAGCAAATCGGTCTGCCGGCTGAGGAACGCAGGAATCTGCAGAATGTCGATATGCGGCGCGACGATCGCGCACTGTTCCTCGGTGTGGACGTCGGTCAGGATCGGCAGCGAAAAATTCTTGCGCAAATCGTCGAAGATCGGCATTGCCGCTTCAAGTCCCGCACCGCGCGTGCCGCCAAGCGAGGTGCGATTGGCCTTGTCGTAGCTGGTCTTGTAGACAAGCCCAATTCCGAGCCTTTCGGTCAATTCCTTCAGCGCGCCAGCCATGTCGAAAGCGTGCTGCCGCGATTCCAGCTGGCACGGACCGGCGATCAACGATAGGGGCGCGCTGTTGCCGAAGATAACTTTGCCGATCGCAACGGAAGAATTTGGCATCAGAGGATTGAGCTTGTTCATGCGATCTCCCGGAAAATGAAGGCTGCGCCCTGCCCTGACGCCGGCGGCACGATGATATCACCGCCGCGTATGTCGTGTTCGACGGAATTGGCTGCAAGCAGCTTTGCGACGGTGTCGCCGTGCTTAACCGAAAAGACGATCCCAGCAAAGCGGAGTTCAGACGGCGCGCCGGCAGGAATGCCGAAGCGTGCCGCAAAGGCTGCAGGATCCAGAACGGTCACAGCGGTATTCGGCAGCTTATAGACAGTGCCGCTCTGCGCCTCGATCCCGGCTGCGATCGAAATCACATGGCCCTGTTCGGAAGGTTCGCCGCTGACTGCCACGACTTCGACAGTGCCCGTTGCGCCGTTGGTGTGGGACTGCAACGCGGAGCGGTCGACCTTCGGCGCATTGATCCGCTCGCAGGCGAAGAGAAAAGCGTCCGTTGTCCTGCCTGGAGCCGCGAAGGCCAGCTTGAACGATGCGGTGTCGCTCTTTCCTGTCGCATCGGCGAAGGCGCGCGAAAAGCTGAGCGTGTCTCCCGCCGACAGGCCGGCTTCGATGAAGCGCGCGTGGTCCGCGGCGGCGCTTTCGGTGCCCAGCACCACGGCAGAAAATCCTTCATCGCCGTTTCTTTCGCGATAGGTGCGATCCCGCGCGACAAAAACATTGCGGTTCCCGATCGCCGTTGCCACGGCCTGTCGGTCGGCAACCGCGAGCGGCTCGAGATAGGTACCGTCGGTGAGGAAGACACAGCAGTTTTCCGTTCCGAAGGGATGGATACCCGTCGGCGCGACGGTAAAGCCGAGCAAGGTCAAGCGCGCCCGCGCAACATCGAGGCTCGCGGTCGGCAGCACAAGGTGATCGAGCGGAAGAGGGCTTGCGGGCGTGTTCTCGGTCATGTCCCGCGCGGTGTGCCTCATTCCTGAAAATGGTTCAAGGGCTTACCTGGCGCCTCGGCGGCGATCGCAGTGCCCGGCCGGCGAGGAGCCGACTTGCCGCCGTCAAAAATCATCCTAGCTCATTGCCATGGGAAGAGACCTTTTCATCGCCCTGGCCGTTATTGCGATGGCAATCATCGTCGTGCTGATCTGGAACGCGCCAAAGCGGCCGGGCGTCGATCCGACCGAGACCTCCGCGGCTCAGACGGAATGAATCCGGCTGCGGCGCGAACCCGTTCCGCAACGTGAAATCTGCCTTGGGCCTATCAACTTGCCACGATATCGGCGGAATAACGCAATTCGCGCAGCGGTTTTACCCGGCTGGTCGTCTCTGCATAGAGCGGATGCGCCTTGTAGGAGGCGAGCGCTGCTTCGTTCTCGAACTCGGCGTAGACGACCACATCGATTTCATCCGAAAGCGGGTCGACCTTGGTGTTGAGCATCACCTCGAAATGGCGCGAGTGGGGTATCTTGCCGAGCGCCAGCAGACCCGTACGCACTGCTTCGACGTCCACTTTACGCCGCGCGCTGAAGAAAACGATATGCCGGATCAACCCAGCCTCCTGGACCGTTGGACCGGCGTCCTTTTGTGTCAGCTGGAGCGTGCCGTCAATCGGCAGGATGTCGCGTCGGCGACCCGTGGCGAAGAAGAGAAACTACACCATGCTGGTTACATATTGCACGACGCGGGTTACCTCCCTGACGGTCCTGTCGAGGTAACGGCCTTGGTTGTAAATGCCGTCCCAGATCAGGAAGAAAGTGACGGCCGTGATAACGATAACATAACGCATGGCTAAAACTATCGCATATGGCCGGTTGCAACCATAGCGATTCCAGCGCTGCCGGGACCCTCCCCTGAAATTTTTTGCGTGGTTAAATCTGCTTTGCCGCGATGCGTGCTTGGGCCGATCGCTTTAAAAAGCTCGCGGCCGTCAAAAAACCCGATCGTGACCCAGGATCGGGCTTTTACGGGTCAATCGGAATCACATTATGCGCAAACGGAAAATCTTCCTCGTTGCAATTCTTGTCGCTGCGGGCGGCATCTGGCTCAACAATACCTCGCTGCTGTCAAGCCGGCCGGCCGGTACCCCTTCGGTACTTGCCCATCGCGGCTTGGCTCAGGATTTCGACCGCACGAATCTCGGACCGGAAACATGCACGGCCGATCGCATGCTGCCGCCGCGCCATTCCTTCCTCGAAAACACGATACCCTCGATGGAGGCCGCCTTCGCACTCGGCGCGGACGCGCTCGAACCCGATGTCCATCCCACCACGGACGGCAAGTTCGCTGTCTTCCACGACTGGAAGCTGGATTGTCGCGCCGACGGCAAGGGAGAAACGCGCAGCCATGCAATGTCCGAATTGAGGAAGCTCGATGTCGGCTATGGCTACACGGCGGACGGCGGCAGGACCTTTCCGTTTCGCGGCAAGGGAATCGGCATGATGCCGTCGCTGAACGAAGTCTTGCAACGCTTCCCGAACCGGCGCTTCAACATCAACATCAAAAGCAACGATCCCAAGGAAGGCGAAATGCTGGCCGGCTGGCTCGCCACATTGACGCCGGCCGAGCGCGCCGATCTGGCCGTCTACGGCGGGGACAGACCTATAGAAGCCGTGAAGGCAGCGTTGCCGGACATGCATACGCTGAGCCGCGCATCCCTGACGCGCTGCATTCTTCGCTATGCTGCGCTCGGCTGGAGCGGCTACGTTCCGGATGCCTGCCGCCAAGGCACCTTGCTCGTTCCTGTCAATGTCGCAAACTGGATGTGGGGCTGGCCCGACCGTTTTCTCGACCGTATGGACAGCGTCGGCAGCCGCGTCTACCTGCTCGGTCCCTATTTCGGTGGCGACTTTTCGCAAGGCCTCGACGATCCCGCCTCGATCGACCAACTGCCGGACGATTATTCCGGTGGGATTTCGACGGACGCGCTGGATCTGGTCATGCCTGCCGTCAAGCGGCGTTTCGCACCACCTGCTTGAGGACGGGACAGAACGTTTACGCCGGAGTAGCTCGAGCCGACGCTCAAATCCTCGCTTCAAAGAGTGATGCGGTATTTGGAAAACCCCGCTTCGCCCTCGCCCGCCGGCTCGATCTTCAGCGACGTCACCTGCGCAATAAATTCCTTCGCCTTGGCGCCGGTCTCGAACACGACGCTGCTTCCCGGCAGCGGTGCAAACGACCAGTTGGCGTCCGCCGACGGGTTGATGGTGCCTTTGCTGATGATATAGCGCACGATCACGTCGCGGTTGGTGTCGGGCGCTTCGTAGATGACCTTCGAGGCATTGATCTCCGGGAAGTTGCCGCCGCCGCCGGCGCGATAGTTGTTGGTGGCGACGACGAATTTCTGTGCCGGATCAATCAGTTTTCGGTCGAACATCAACTCGATGATGCGGTTCGAGCCGGCATTCGCCAGCCCGCCCTTGGGATCATATTTCGGCGGCTGCGACAGGTCGATCCTGTAGGTGACGCCATCGATCACGTCGAAATTATAGGACGGGAAATCGGTGTTGATGAGCGCCTGGTCGGCTTTGCCCGGCTCGATCCGGTTGAAGATGCCGGCCGACATTTCCAGCCATTCCTTCACCTCAGCCCCGGTAATTTCGACGGCGCGCACCGTATTTGGATAGAGATAGAGGTCGGCGACGTTCTTGATGGCGATATCGCCCACCGGCACGTCAGTATAATAATCGGCGCCGTTGCGCCCGCCCGCCTTGAACGGTGCCGCCGCCGAAAGCAGCGGCAAATCCTTCCACTCGGTGTTCTTTAGGATGTCCTTCAAGTACCAGGTCTGCGCCTGGCTGACGATCTGTACCGACGGATCGTCGGCGACCAGCGCAAAATAGGAATAGAGCGGCGCCGAGGTTTTGCCGACCGGCCGGCGCACATAGGCAAGCGTCGCCTCGTGATCCAGCTTGAGCGCGTCGACGATGCGCTGGTCGTCCGCGACCGTCGGTTTGTTCGCCTTGTCGACCCGTTCAAAGATAGGCCTTGCCTCAGAGGTCGCCGAGACGATTTTCCATGTCGATCCGTCGCGCTCCAGCAACAGATCGATCAGCCCCATATGCGAACCCCAGAAGCCAGCCATGACGGCGGGCTTGCCTTGCAACGTGCCTTTTGCCGCATCGACGGCCTCCAGCGACTGAAAGTCCTTCTTGCCAGGGAAGACGAGATGCTGGTGACCGGTGAACACCGCATCGATGCCTTCGATACCGGCGACGAAGAAGGAGGCATTCTCCATCATGTCGCCCTGCTTCACGTCGATGCCGGAATGGGAGAGCGCAATGACGATGTCGGCGCCTTCTTCCTTCATCTGCGGCACCCACGCCTTGGCCGACTCGACGATGTCGCGCGTCTTGACGTTGCCCTCGAGATTTTTCAGATCCCAGACCATGATCTGCGGCGGCACGAAGCCGATGATGCCTATCCTGATCGGCTGCTCGGCGCCCGACCCGTCTTTGATCTTCCTATCGAGGATGACGTAGGGTTTGAGATAGAGCTTGTCGTCGCGCGGGTTCGCGGCAAGTTCCGTGCCGCGGATCAAATTCGCGCAGACGAAGGGGAAATTGGCACCGGCCAGCACCTTGTCCATGAACGACAGGCCGTAGTTGAACTCGTGGTTGCCGAGCGTCGAGCATTCGTAGCCAAGCAGGTTCATACCCTTCATGACCGGATGAAGGTCGCCGTCCTTCATGCCTTTCTCATAGGCGATGTAGTCGCCCATCGGGTTGCCTTGCAGAAGGTCGCCATTGTCGATCAGCATCGCATTGGTGGCTTCTTTGCGCACCGCTTCAATCAATGATGCCGTTCGTGACAGCCCCATCGTGTCGTTAGGTTTGTCGGCGTAGTAATCGTAAGGCAGCACGTTCACGTGGATGTCGGTCGTCTCCATGATCCTCAGATGCGCCTGGTTGACTTGAGCCCGGGCGGAGAACGGGTGAAACATGATCAGCGCTCCGCCGGCGGCGGCGGCGGCGAGGAAATCGCGGCGTGAGACGAGGTGGCGCAATTGGGACATTCGTTTCTCTTTCTTCCACGGCGTGGCAAGTCCTGCCCGAAGCAAAGCTTCGCGCCGAAATTCCCTCAAGTCCATTAGGAAGTCCGGTCCAACAGCAAGTCCAGTCGATCAGGAAAAGGTGACCGGCGGATGAACATCCGCCACCGAAAAATCAGCCCTTGTCGTCGTCGCCCTGCGTGATCAGCCGGGCGCTGCGCTGACCGGTGAAGTAGATCCATAGCCAGCTCAGAGAAACCGCAAGCCGGTTACGAAAGCCGATCAGGAAGTAAATATGCGCGAAGCCCCACAGCCACCAGGCAGGTCGGCCGGTGAGCTTGATCCAGCCAAAATCAATGGCCGCGGCGCGCTTGCCGATCGTCGCCAGGTCGCCGTCATGCCTGTAGCGGAACGGACGCGGTGTCGCGTCGCCGGCGAGCCTGGCCTTGATCGTCGCGGCGACATGCCGTCCCTGCTGTTTGGCAGCGGGCGCGACGCCCGGCACCAACCGGCCATCCGGCCGCAGGACGTGCGCTGCGTCACCGACGACAAAAATCTCCGGGTCTCCCGGTACAGTGAGGTCGGGCTCGACAAGCACCCTGCCCGCGCGGTCCGCTGCCGCGCCGAGCCACTCGGCGGCCGGCGAAGCGGCGACGCCTGCCGCCCAAAGGATTGTCCTGGCCGGCAAGTGGGTGTCGCCGAAGACGACACCCTCGGCATCGCAGCGCGTAACCGCCCGGCCGAGTTCGACCGTCACGCCGAGCCGTTCGAGCGCCTTCATTGCATAATCGGAGAGTTCCGGCGCGAAATTGGCAAGAACGCGGTCGCCGGCCTCGATCAGCACCACGCGCGTCTCGCGCGTGTCGATGTTGCGGAACTCGCCGCGCAGCGTCTCATGCGCCAGTTCGGCAATGGTGCCGGCCAGTTCCACGCCAGTCGGCCCGCCGCCGACGATCGCGAGTGTCAGCAGTGCCTGGCGCTTGGCGGGATCGGTTTCCCGCTCGGCCTGCTCGAAAGCCAAAAGAATACGCCGTCGAATGGTGGTGGCGTCCTCCAGCGTCTTCAGGCCCGGCGCGAACGGCTCCCATTCGTCATGGCCGAAATAGGCGTGCCGTGCACCGGTGGCCAGCAGCAGCGTGTCGTAGGCGACCGCGCCGCCATCCCGCAGCAGCACGCGCTTGCCGGTGCGGTCGATGCCGGTCACGGTGGCGAGCAGCGTCGTCACGTCCTTGCGTTTGCGCAGAAGATGGCGGATCGGCCAGGCCACTTCGGAGGTGGCCAGCGCCGTCGTCGCCACCTGGTAGAGCAGCGGCTGAAACAAATGGTGGTTACGCCTATCGATCATGGTGATGCGCACCGGCGCGCCGGCAAGCGCGCGGGTAAATTCGAGGCCGCCGAAACCGGCGCCAACGACGACGACGTGATGGTTGGCTGTGTTCATCTCACTCATCCCTCTCGCCAAAACTGATGTAAGCATCGTTGTGCAGTGCAGCAATGCCTGTGCTGCAACTGCCTGGGACTCGTCGCTTGATGTCGTGAATACGCATGCTGCAGACTCATTCCCAGATATAGCTTACGTCCCAGATATGGCTTGATTGGAACAGTATATTGCAGGTGAAGCATGGCTAGGTATGACGATGAAGGCTCTGCGCAGTACGCCTCGCCGCCTTGTTTTATGCACGAGCTCGATCCGGAGTTCCAAGCGCCGCTCTCCGACTGGACCGACGTAAAGCGCTGGCGCAAGGCCGAGCGCGAGCGGTTGATCGCATCCCGCCTTGCAGTTTCCGCCGACGTGCGCACGGCCATGTCGCAGCGCATTGCCGAAAGTCTCGACGCGGTGATCGGCGACATCGCCGGCCGCATGGTCAGCCTCTACTGGCCGTTTCGCGGCGAGCCGGACCTGCGCCCGTGGATGGAAACCGTTAACGCGCGGGGCGGCCGCACGGCGTTGCCCGTCGTCGTCGAGAAAGACCGGCCGCTTGTCTTTCGCGCCTATATTCACGGAGACCGGCTGGAGAAGGGCGTCTGGAATATCCCGATACCGGCCGAGGGCGATCCGGTGCTGCCCGACATCGTCATTTCGCCGATCGTCGGCATCGATCCCGGACAGTTTCGCCTCGGCTATGGCGGCGGCTTCTTCGATCGCACGCTTGCCGCGATGCCGTTCAAGCCGCTGGTCATCGGCGTCGGCTACGAGTTGCAGCGCATCGTCACCATCTACCCGCAGCCGCACGATATTCAGATGGACCGTGTGGTGACCGAGGCATTCAAAGCCTAGGCGAGTTCAGGCTTCATTCCCACGGCTGTGCGATCGACGATTTCGCGCAAGGCAAAAGACGAATTGATCTTCGTCACATGCGGCATTGCCGAAAGCCACTCCTTGTGGATGCGTTCGTAGTCGACGAGATCCTTCGCCGCGATGCGCAGGATGTAGTCATATTCGCCCGACATCAGATGGCAGGACAGCACGTTCGGGCAGCGCTTTATCGCCGCTTCGAAATCCGACAACGTCTTCTCGAACTGCCCGGACAGCGATATATGCACGATCGCCGTCATCTGGTGCCCAAGTGCAGCATTGGACAGCCGGGCATGATAGCCGCGGATGGTTCCGGATTTCTCCAGATTGTCCAGCCGCCGCGAACAGGCCGACTGCGACAGGCCGACCTTCTCGGCAAGGGCTGCGTTCGGTATTCGCCCATCTTTCTGCAACGTCTCGAGAATGGCGATATCGATCCTGTCGAGCGGCATTTTTGCGGGTTCCTGCGATAATTCTACTGTTTCGCGCAACGATTATCGAACAGCGGCCTCTCAGGCAAGCGCATTCGCAAACACTTACCGAACGATTCGTGGTTCACTATCCCTAGACAGGGAACGAGCCCAAAGGGCCGGATCAGGAGAAAAAGATGCGCGTCGGTTGCCCCCGGGAAATCAAGAATCACGAATACCGCGTCGGGCTGACGCCGGGCTCGGTCCGCGAATATGTCGCTCATGGCCATGAAGTGCTGGTCGAGACCGGGGCTGGCGCCGGCATCGGCTCCGACGACAATGCGTACCGCGCCGCCGGCGCCACGATCGCCAAGACAGCCGCCGACGTGTTCGCCAAGTCCGACATGATCGTCAAGGTCAAGGAGCCGCAGCCCAACGAATGGGTTCAGCTCCGCGACGGCCAGATCCTCTACACCTATCTCCATCTCGCGCCGGATCCCGAGCAGACCAAGGGCCTGCTGGCCTCCGGCGTGACTGCCATCGCCTACGAGACCGTCACCGACGAGCGCGGCGGCCTTCCGCTCTTGGCACCGATGTCGGAAGTTGCCGGTCGCTTGTCGATCCAGGCGGGCGCCACCGCGCTGCAGAAGGCCAATGGCGGTCGCGGTGTCCTGCTCGGCGGCGTGCCCGGCGTGCTGCCCGGCAAGGTGACTGTGCTCGGCGGCGGCGTCGTCGGCCTGCATGCCGCCCGGATGGCGGCAGGGCTTGGCGCGGACGTCACCATCATCGACCGCTCCATCCCGCGCCTGCGTCAGCTCGACGACATCTTTGGCGGCCGCGTCCACACCCGATACTCGACCGTCGAGGCGCTGGAGGAAGAATGTTTTTCGGCTGACATCGTCGTCGGCGCCGTACTGATCCCTGGCGCGGCCGCGCCGAAGCTGGTGACGCGCGAAATGCTGTCGGGCATGAAGAAAGGCGCCGTGCTGGTCGACGTCGCCATCGACCAGGGCGGCTGCTTCGAAACCTCGCACGCCACAACCCATGCCGAACCGACCTATGAGGTCGACGGCGTCATTCATTATTGCGTCGCCAACATGCCGGGTGCGGTGCCAGTCACCTCTGCCCATGCGCTCAACAATGCGACGCTGCATTATGGCCTGCAGCTCGCCGACAAGGGCCTCAAGGCACTGATCGACGACCACCATCTGCGCAACGGCCTGAACGTCCACAAGGGGAAGATTACCAACCGCGCGGTGGCCGAAGCGCTCGGCTACGAGCTGGTCGAGCCAAAGGCGGTTCTCGCGGCCTGAGCTGTCCGAACCTGCTTCTCCAGCGGAGCTGCCCGTCGGTCTATCCGACGGGCTTTTCTTTGTGAAAAACTGAAAAGCGTCGGACGCGCGGAATAACCGGATAACAAAAAAGCGGAGCCAAAGCCCCGCTTCCTCGGTTGTCGAGATTTCCCGCCGGTTCATCCGCGGTCGGCAAATCGATCGACGATCCCTCTCTACCGCAAGAATGCGACGGGAGTACGACAACCCTAAGCCGGTGCAGCTTGTCCGGTTTACGCGCGGTCGATCCGGCACTGATAGCAATTGTTGCGCGCCGAGCGGATGTGGACATAAGCGATGTCGTCGCGCTCGAACAAGGTCTCTGCCCGTGTCGCGATAACGTCGGTCGGGATGACACCGCCGCTGCCGTAGACAATGCGGTCGTCCTTGCCATAGCCGCGCACGATATAATCGCTGCTTTCGAGCATCTTGGGAAGCACTTCGACCTCGGCGGCGCGTTCGCATTCTTCCGAATGCAGGAAGATCGGCCCGGTTTCAGCATAAGGCTGCAGCTCAGGAAAAGGCCGATAGGCCAGAACAAGATAGTCTTCTCCCGCAGCAACGTTCTTCAGGCAGTGACGGCAAGGCACTCCGTCGCCGTCCGAAACCTTCCGCTCTGGTGTCAGGCCATAAGCGTCCGGTCCGCCGCGCTGAAGTGCGCGGACCGCATCGGTCGGCAAGGCTTTGAATTTCACGGTCATGGCGAAATCTCCGGTTCTCGTTGACCGGAAATTATGCTCCCAAGGCAAAGCTTCCCACCCGATTCCTGCCGGAACGGATCAGTCCATCAGCGCGTCGAGACCACGCACCAGGCCTTTGACCTCCTGTACCCGCCGGATGGCGAGCAGCGTGCCGGCCACGTACGGCGCGGCCGACGAGCCGGCATCGTGGCGGATGGTCAGCCGCTCGTCGGGCAGGCCGAACAGTGCCTCGCAGGACAGGATGTAGGACGGCAGCCGAAGCGCATGCACCTGCACCCCCTCGCCCGCGCCAACCGCCGCACCACGTGTTCCCGGCACGCCGGAGACTTCGGAGACCGGCTTTGCCGTCGAAGCCTTGCGGATGTCGGCCAGCGCTTCTGCAAGCTCTCGTGCGGTGCCGGAGGGCGCGTCGGGCTTCTTTGCGCTGGCATAATCGATGACCTCGACATCCGGCACGTATTTTGCCGCCATAAGTGCAAACCGCTTCATCAGCGTGGCGGTGATGGAAAAGTTCCCGGCGGCACCGACGCCGACGCCGTTGGCGCGCGCCGCGGCGTCGATGTCGGCATAGTCGGCCGCACCCAGTCCCGAGGTGCCGATCACCGCGTGCCGTCCCTTGTCGATGGCGAGCAGCACGTGATCTTTAACCACATGCGGCTTGGTGTAGTCGACCAGCACATCAGACGGGGCTCGCAGCGCTTCCGCCAACGAAGCCGAAACGGTCACGCCAGTGGCCGGCATGCCAACCAGCAGGCCGGAATCCTGCCCCGCGCCGCTACGCGACACAGCGCCCACCAGCGCCATGTCGTTTTGCGCGACGATCGCCGGGACCAGCGCCTTGCCGACCCAGCCGGTCGCACCGGCCATCACCACGCGTATTGCCATCGTTCGATCCTCCATCATCATCGGCTTTTAAACGACAGCGATATGGAAAGAGCCCGGCTCATTCAAGCCGGACCCGCCTTTGAGTGTTGATCCAGCCCCTGGGACGTGGCAACGACAAGCTGAAGCCTGGATGAACGGGCCTGAGATCAGGGCCGCATGACGCTGGCGGCACGCTCGGCAAAAGGCATCGGATGCACGACCTCCTTCTTTTGCGCCACCGGCGCAAAACCGAGCTTTTGATAAAGCGGCAGTGCTGCCGGGTGATCCAGGGTGCAGGTCTGCACCGTCACCCGCTTCGGCCCGTGCGACCAGGCGGCCGCGATTGCTGCGCCGAGGAACCAGCGGCCGATCCCTTGCCCGGTCGCGTGCTCCATCATGCCAAAATAAGCGAGCTCCACTTCTTCCGGCAGATGCGGCTTGAGATCGAAGAAGCCGGCGGGCGCTCCGTCGAGATAAAGCACCCTGATGTCGCGGTCCTCGCGGTGGATGCCCGCCGCAAGCTCCTCATCATTCAGCCTCAGCACATTGACCCAGTGCCATTTACGGCCGACCCGATCCATCAAATAGCGGTAGAAATGCAGCGGAATGTCTTTGGTCTTGAGCAGCGCGATCTGGCGGTTGTACGGCAGCGGCGGCGAATAGGCAGGCGGCACATGCATTTCGAGAAACGTCACGGTGACGTCGATGTCTTCCAGTGCTCCGTTTTCCATCACCGTCGGTCCTTGCCTGTCACGACGGGCGTGTCGGAAAGCCCGCCCCATTCGGTCCATGAACCGTCGTAAAGCCTGTTGTCGGCATGGCCAAGCGTCTCCAAGGCTAGCGTGATGGCTGCCGCGGTGACGCCCGACCCGCAGGAGGTGACGACCGGCTTCGACAGGTCGATGCCGGCCTCCTCGATCACTTTGCGCAGCCTGTCCTTAGGCAACAATTCGCCGTTTTCCGAAAGCGCCGAAAACGGCACATTGTGCGCGCCCGGCATATGACCGGAGCGGATGCCAGGGCGCGGCTCCGGCTCGGTGCCGGCAAAACGGCCAGGCGAGCGGGCATCCGCGATCTGGCTCTCCCCTGTCTCGACGATCCGGCGCATATCGGCAAGGCTGGCGACGCGGGCGGTGTCTAAGTTGGCATAAAACACGCAAGGCGCGATCTTCGTGGGCTCCGCCGTAACCGGCCGTCCGGCTGCTTTCCAACGATCGAAGCCGCCGTCGAGTATGTAGACCTGGAACACGCCCATGACGCGAAACAGCCACCAGGCACGCGGCGCCGAAAAGAACCCCGGCCCGTCATAGACGACGATAGTGTCGTCGGCCGAAATGCCCATCGCGCCGACATATTGGGCGAAATGCTGCGGCGATGGCAACGTGTGCGGTAGAGCCGCATCAGGGTCCGAAACCGCATCTTGGTCGAGGAAGCGGGCGCCTGGAATATGCGCGGCGTCATACTCGGCGCGTGCGTCGCGCTTTTGCGCCGGCAGATACCAGGACGCATCAACGATCGTCAGACCAGGCTCGCCGAGACGCGTCTGCAGCCAATCAGCATCGATGGTAAAGGGACTGTCGTCGGCCATTTTTTCTCTCCTGCCCGCCTGTCGCAGTCCCTATGTATCAGGCCGCCGGCATCGGTCCAAAGCGAATGCGGAAGCGCCGGTTCTCGCGGCCCTTTTTCTCGATCTTGCCGATGTGGATCTCGCCGATTTCACCGGTGCTCTTCACATGGGTGCCGCCGCAAGGCTGGCTGTCGACTGAAGCATTCTCGCCGATGCAGACCAATCGGATCTTTCCCGTGCCGGCCGGCGGCCGCACATTCTTGGATTTCACCAGCCCCGGATTGGATGCCAGCTCCTCGTCGGAGATCAGCCGGGTGAAGATCGGGTGGTCGGCCCGCACCAGTTCCATCAGCCTGGCCGTCACGTCTTCCTTGGTGAAGCCGGCGTCCGGGATGTCGAAATCGACACGGCTGTCCTCCTCGGAAACCGCGGCACCGGTGATCGGGAACGGACAGACGACGGTAAGCAGATGGCAGGCTGAATGCATGCGCATCAGCAATTGCCGCCGCGGCCAGTCGATGGCGAGCTTCACCCGCTCGCCCAGCAGCGGAACCGCCTGCTCGGGCGCCGGCACATGGATGATCTCGTCCTTGGTTTCGCCGGTGATCGTAGCGGCAATCGCGATGCCGGTGCGGTCGGCGCGTTCAAAACTGCCGGTGTCGCCCGGCTGCCCGCCCGATGTGGCGTAAAACACCGTCCGGTCCAGAATGATGCCGCCGCGATCATCGACTGCGACGACAGTGGCGTCGGCCGCCCCCAGATAGGCGTCGTCACGAAATAGCGCTTCGGTCTTGTACGTCATCACGCGACCCTCTCGAACGGCACCGAAATCGTGCTCCGCTGTTCCATCCAGTCCGGCACCGGCAGCTTCTTTTCGCGCAGGAATTCAGGATTGAACAGCTTCGACTGGTAGCGCGTTCCGTAGTCGCAAAGGACGGTCACGATGGTGTGGCCGGGGCCTAGCTCGCGCGCCAGGCGAATGGCGCCGGCAATGTTGATGCCGGTCGAGCCGCCAACGCAAAGCCCCTCCTCCTGGATCAGGTCGAATACGATCGGCAGTGCGTCCTCGTCGGGGATCTGAAAAGCGAAGTCGGGCGTAAAGCCTTGGAGATTGGCGGTGATCCGCCCCTGCCCGATGCCTTCGGTGATCGAACTGCCCTCGGATTTCAGCTCGCCGGTAGTGTAGAAGGAGTAGAGCGCAGCGCCTAGCGGATCGGCCAGCGCGATCTTGACCTGGCTGTTCTTGGCCTTCAGCCCGAAACCGACGCCTGCCAGCGTGCCGCCGGAACCGACCGCCGACACGAAACCATCCACCTTGCCGCCGGTCTGGTTCCAGATTTCTTCGGCGGTGGTGCGGATGTGGCCGTCACGGTTGGCGACATTGTCGAACTGGTTGGCCCAGATCGCGCCGTTCGGCTCGGTCTTCGCCATCTGCTCGGCCAGCCGGCCCGACAGCTTCACATAGTTATTCGGGTTCTTGTAGGGCACGGCGGGCACCTCGATCAGCTCGGCGCCGAGCAGTTTGATCGTATCCTTCTTCTCCTGGCTTTGGGTATCAGGAATGACGATCACGGTTCGATAGCCAAGCGCCTTCGCAACCAGCGTCAATCCGATGCCGGTGTTGCCGGCCGTCCCTTCGACGATGACGCCGCCGGGCCGCAGCAGCCCGCGCTGTTCGGCATCGCGGATGATGAACAGGCCGGCGCGGTCCTTGACCGACTGCCCGGGATTCATGAATTCGGCCTTGCCCAGGATCTCGCAGCCGGTTGCTTCCGAGGCCTTGTTGAGGCGGATCAGGGGCGTGTTGCCGATCGCGTCGATCACAGAACGGGGCATGGAGATTCCTTTGTGGGTGCGGCGAAACCCTAGAAACCCGAAGCTTCGGTTTCAAGGCAAGAATTTGCCTGGTCCAGTCGCATTTCGCACACTGCAATTCCTGCAGCCAGGCGCGGCCGGCCGGCATTCATTTCAACCATGTACCGAAAAGCACTCTTTTCATTCGATTTCTTCACCGCTAGAGCACAGGCTAAGAAGAGCCGGCGGGGCGCAGCATGACACTCTATCGGGCCAATCCGAAACATGGCGTCGCCTGGATTACAGGCGGCAGCAGCGGTATCGGCCGTTCGCTGGCCAAGGATCTTGCCGCTCAGGGCTATGTCGTCGCGGTGACTGCGCCCGATGACCATCCGATCGATACGCTCATCATCGAGACGGCGCAGATGGCGGGCCGTGTCGCAGCCTATCCCTGCGACGTGACCGACGAAAAACGCATGGCAAAGACGGTTGCAGCGATCGAGAAAGATCTCGGTCCGATCGTGTTGGCGGTGTTCAACGCGGGAAGCTATATCGCAACGCCGGGCGAAGACCTTGTCGCGCGCAATTTCCGTCAGTCTTTCGAAGTCAATTATTTCGGCATCATCAATGGCCTGGTGCCGGTCATCGAACGCATGCGCGTACGCTCGCGCGGCCATGTCGTGCTGATCGGTTCGGTCACCGCCTATTTCGGCTGGCCGACCACCGCCGCCTATGGCGGCACCAAGGCGGCAGTCAATATCTTGGCCGAGTCGCTGAGATACGATTTCGACAAGATGAACGTCCGCATCCAGGTGATGAATCCGGGCTTTGTCGACACGCGGTTGACCGAGAAGAACTTCCTGCCGATGCCGGGCCTGATGCCGGTCAATCTGGCTTCGCGCCGCATCGCGCGAGGCATCCAATGCGGAGGCTTCGAAGTCACTTTCCCGCGCCGCCTGAGCTGGACGCTGAAGCTGCTCAGAATACTGCCGAGGCCGTTCTGTCGATGGGTAATCAGCACGGTGACCCGCTGGAAGGCACGGCCGCTGAATTTCGACCGCAAGCCGCCGGTCGAATAGGATCTGTGATGGGGCGACGGATCGTGTTTGCGGTGCTGGGTCTTGTCCTCATCTTCGTCCTGGCCTTGGTGCTTCGTCCGCGCGTCCCGGTCGAAACCGCGATCCGTTTCGATCCGTCAGCAATCGGCGACGATCCGCAGGCCTATCTGGCGCGCCAGGAGGCGGCCGTGCCCGGCATCCGCGACGGGCTGGACAAGGAAATCATCTGGGCCGACCCGATGGTCCACGCCAAGTCGCCACTCGCGATCGTTTTACATCCACGGTTTTTCTGCGTCGAAGGGCGAGGTTCGTCCACTGCCCGACGAGGTGGCCGACCAGCTTGACGCCAATCTTTTCTACACTCGCCTGACGGGACATGGGCAGGACGGAGCCGCGATAGCGCAAGGCAGCGTCAACGCCTGGATCAACGACTATGAGGAAGCGCTCGCCATCGGCCGGGCGATCGGCGACAAGGTGATCGTCATAGCCACCTCGAGCGGCGGTTCGCTGGCAGCGTGGGCCGCGACGCAGCAAGGCGCATCGGACGGTGTCGCGGCGATCGCATTCATCTCGCCGAATTTCGGCGTCAAGGCTTCCGGCGCCGAACTGCTGACCCTACCGTGGGGCAGACAGATCGCCGAGCTCGTCGCCGGCAAGGAGCGCAGCTTCGTGCCGCGCAACGCGCTGCATGAAAGGTTCTGGACCTACCGCTACCCGATCGCTGCGACATTGCCGATGGCGGCGCTGACAGAGCTTGCCTATGGCGCGCCGGTGGAGAACGCGTCCATCCCTGCTCTGTTCATCTTTTCGGATTCGGACAAAATAGTGCGACCGGATCGCACGCGCGAAATAGCCGAGCGCTGGGGCGCCGCACATGAATTGGTGCCGGTCGACGATACCGGCGACCGGGACAACCACGTTATTGCGGGCGACGCGCTGTCGCCGTCGACCACGGGCTTCCTCGCGCAACGGATGGTCGCGTGGGTCGAGGCGGTGGTGAAGTGAACCTAACGCCTCAAACGAAAGGGGCGACCGAAGCATCACTCCGGTCGCCCTCTTTCAGTCGTGAGTGGCCAAGCCAAGCCCGGCCGGCCGCAACGGGCCTGATTATGCAGCGCGCGCTGCCGGCCGCTTGCCGCCGAAGCGGCGCTTGTTGTTGCCCTTGAAGGGCTTGGCGCCTTCCGGCTTGCGCTCGCCCGCAAAGGCCGGCTTGTCGCCGAACCGCTTCTTGCCGAAGCCGTTGTTTGCGCCGCCGGGCCGCCTGCCGTCGCGACGGCCGTTGTGGTCGTTGCGATCGTTGGCCGGTTCGAAGCTGCGCTCGTTCTTCTCGGCGGGATTGCGCTGCGGATCGGGACTGCCGAGATGGTCGGCAACGATCGGCAGCTTGGTGCGGATGATGCGCTCGACCTGGCGCAGCTTGGCGTTTTCCGACGGGTCGCAAAGCGTGATGGCGATGCCGTCCATGCCGTTACGGCCGGTGCGGCCGATGCGGTGGACATAGCTCTCCGCCTCGTCCGGCAGGTCGAAATTCACCACATGGCTGATGCCCGGCACGTCGATGCCGCGCGCCGCAATGTCGGTCGCCACGAGAATGCGCACCGAACCCTCGCGGAAATCGTTGAGCGCCTTCTGGCGGGCATTCTGCGACTTGTTGCCGTGAATCACGGCGGCCTTGAAGCCGTCGCGCTCGAGGTCCTTGGTCACCCTGTCGGCGCCATGCTTGGTGCGCGAAAAGATGATAACGGATTTCATCGCCTCGCCGGCGAGCATCTGGGCCAGCACCTGGCGCTTCTGCTTGGTGCGGGCAAAGACGACGCCCTGCACGATCTCGGCCGCGGCAGTGCTGTGGGGAGCGACTTCGACGCGGATCGGGTTCTTCAGCAGGCCCTTCGCCAGTTCGGCGATTTCGGCCGGCATGGTCGCCGAGAACAACACCGTCTGACGGTCCGGCGCCGTCGCCCTGGCGATGCGCTTGACGTCGTTGATAAAGCCCATGTCGAGCATGCGGTCGCCTTCATCCAGCACCAGCCATTTGGTGTCGGCAAGCACGAGGTCACCTTCACGCACCAGATCGGTCAGTCGGCCGGGCGTTGCGATCAGGATGTCGACGCCAGGGGCAACCTTCTTCACCTGGCTGAAGCGCGAGACGCCGCCGAGCACCAGCGCTGTCGAGACATGCGCGCCCTTGGCGAGCAGCTTGATCATGTCCTCGATCTGCACCGCGAGTTCGCGCGTCGGCGCCAGGATCAGGGCGCGGGCCGTCTTCGGCCGGCGCTTAGTGCCGAGTGCGATGATCTTCGACAGGATCGGCAGCGCGAACGCCGCCGTCTTGCCCGAGCCGGTCTGAGCGATGCCGAAAATGTCGCGGCCTTCGAGCTGCGGCGGGATCGCCTGAGCCTGGATCGGCTTCGGATCGGTGAAGCCGGCGGCATGGGTGGCCTTGAGCAGCGCGCCGGTAATTCCAAGTGCGGCGAAACCGGTCAGTTCCGCTGTGTTTTCATTGGTCAAAATATTCTTCTTTCACGCGGCTCCTGGCCGCAAACGTCGCCGGCGGCAGGGCGCAACCTGCCGTCGAAAATTGTCATGAAACGACAAGGCGGGCGGACGCTATCGTCCACACGGCTGCGCTGTCGTGCCCGCAGGCATCATGCCACGGGGCTTTTTCGCCACCTTGCCGATATGTCGGGAAGAGGGAAAACAGACGCAACCAGTCTCATTCATCGAGAAGGCCGGATTATCCCGGCCCAAGCGCCTATACCGCCGCATATGGCCCAGTTCGCATCGAAATGCAAGGGGCCTGATGCTGCAGCGCAGCAAAGGCCATGAGGAAGCGGCGCTTGCGCTCTCCCGCGGGCATGATTACCACAATCCAGCTTTCCGTTTCGGGGACCGGTCATGAAGAACGTGCTGAAGGAACTCGAGCGCCGCCGCGAGGTCGCCCGCATGGGCGGGGGACAGGCCCGCATCGACGCCCAGCACAACAAGGGCAAGCTCACGGCCCGTGAGCGCATCGACGTCTTCCTCGACGAAGGCTCGTTCGAGGAATTCGACATGTTTGTCGAGCACCGCTCGACCGATTTCGGCATGGAGAAGACCAAGATCGCCGGCGACGGCGTCGTCACCGGCTGGGGTACCGTCAATGGCCGGCCTGTGTACCTTTTTGCAAAGGACTTTACGGTGTTCGGCGGCTCGCTGTCCGAGGCGCATGCCGAGAAGGTGGTCAAGGTGCAGGAGATGGCGCTGCGCAACCGCGCGCCGATCATCGGCCTCTACGACGCCGGCGGCGCCCGCATCCAGGAAGGCGTGGCGGCGCTCGGCGGCTACGCCGAGATCTTCCAGCGCAATGTTCTGGCCTCCGGCGTCATCCCACAGATTTCGCTGATCATGGGTCCTTGCGCCGGCGGCGACGTCTATTCGCCGGCGATGACCGACTTCATCTTCATGGTCCGTGACACCTCCTACATGTTCGTCACCGGTCCGGATGTGGTGAAGACCGTCACCAACGAGACGGTGACCGCAGAAAGCCTCGGCGGCGCCTCCGTCCACACGACGAAGTCCTCGATCGCCGATGGGGCCTACGACAATGACGTCGAGGCGCTGCTGCAGATGCGCCGGCTGATCGATCTGCTGCCCGCTTCCAACACGGCGGAAATTCCCGAGATCGAATGCTACCAGTCGGTCATCGATCACGATCTGTCGCTCGACCGGCTGATCCCCGACAATGCCAACAAACCCTACGACATCAAGGAGTTGATCCTTAAAGTTGCCGACGAGGGTGACTTCTTCGAGATCCAGCAGAGTTTCGCCAAAAACATCGTCACCGGCTTCGGCCGTGTCGAGGGCCGCACGGTCGGCTTCGTCGCCAACCAGCCGATGGTGCTGGCCGGCGTGCTCGATTCGGATGCCAGCCGCAAGGCGGCGCGATTCGTGCGCTTCTGCGACTGTTTCTCGATCCCGATCGTCACCTTCGTCGACGTTCCCGGTTTTCTGCCGGGCACCGCGCAGGAATATGGCGGGCTGATCAAGCATGGCGCCAAGCTCTTGTTCGCCTATGCGGAAGCGACCGTGCCAAAGATCACCGTCATCACCAGAAAGGCCTATGGCGGCGCCTATGACGTGATGGCCTCAAAGCATCTGCGCGGCGACATGAACTACGCCTGGCCGACGGCGCAGATCGCGGTGATGGGTGCGAGAGGCGCGGTCGAGATCATCTACCGCAAGGATATCGGCGACGCTGAGAAAATCGCAACCCATACAAAGGCTTACGAGGATCGCTTCCTGTCGCCCTTCATTGCCGCCGAGCGCGGCTATGTCGACGAGGTGATCATGCCGCATTCGACCCGCCGGCGCATCGCCCGCGCACTTAGGATGCTGCGCAACAAGGATATGCAGAACCCCTGGAAGAAACACGACAACATCCCGCTGTGATTCTGAATGTCGCGCATGATCATCAGCGCTGGGCGGCGGTTTGGCAGGTTTGCAGTCCTATTTTTCGTTGCCCCGGCTGCCATCATTTTCTGCGTCTGGATGTCCCTGCTCGATAGCCATCCGATCTGGTTCATCGTCAGTGGCTTTGTTGCCATGCCGATCGCGACCACCGCAGCGGCATTCCTGTTCGGCACATTGTTTGCCGGTTTTCGGCGCAGCAAGGTCAAGGGCGTGAGCAGAGCGGAGGCGCCTGGGCTGTGGGCGCTGTGGGAAACGATTGCTGGACGGCGCCGGGCGGCGCGCACGGTCATTACGCTGGAGGACAACCTTAACGCCAGTGTGCGGGAAGAGCGTACGCTGCTCGGACTTCTCGGCAGCCGCTTGTTTTTGACCGTTGGCATTCCCCTCCTCGCCGTGGCCGACGAAAAGGCCCTCGCCGCAATTTTTGCCCATGAAGACGCGCATGTGCGGAACAAGGACACAAATGGCGGTCTCAATCTCGCCGAATTCGAGAACAGTTTCGAATTTGTCTTCGAGTACGCACCTCCAGGAACGACGATCTCAGGCAGCCTCCTTCACGCTGCAATCGGCTGGCTGTCGAAATCTTTTGAACGGGAGGATATCCGGCTATCGCGCGAAGCCGAGATCAAGGCGGATCGTCATGCGGCAGTATCCGGTAACGCTGAACAAGCTGCGCGCGCTCTGTTGCTTGTTGCTGCAGCAGACGCGCACTTCAAGGAAAAGGTATATGACCCTTTGCACCAGGAACTGATGGGAGCGATGCGACCACCACGGCCACCACTCGACCGCCTTCTAGAAATGGCCGGGCAGTTGTCGGAACACACTTACCTGAACGCTTGCGTTCACAGGGCGTGGGAACGTCCAGATGACGAAAGGTCGACGCATCCGTCATGGGCACAGAGGCTGGCGGCACTTGGGTACGGAGAAGCGCCCGACATCCAACCCATAGCCGTCACGGCACTCTCGA
This sequence comes from Mesorhizobium sp. M0244, assembly GCF_040321795.1. Taxonomy (NCBI): domain Bacteria; kingdom Pseudomonadati; phylum Pseudomonadota; class Alphaproteobacteria; order Hyphomicrobiales; family Phyllobacteriaceae; genus Mesorhizobium; species Mesorhizobium sp. M0244. The sequence continues at coordinate 165,376 of NZ_JAMYSE010000006.1, forward strand.
CGCTGCTGGGCCCGAACGCAGCCGAACGACATATTGCGGAATTCAACAAGACGTGGACTGGGCACATGGAGGACTATCTTCAACGCTAAGGCGGTGTTCGCACATTGGTGTCAGCGGGACCCAAGTGCGGGACGCTTTTTTTGCCGATCGCCGCCACCCGCAACTGACAGCCTATTCCGCTTCCACCGCTCCAAACCCGGCCCCCGTCGTCGCGCGGACAGCACTCGCCCATGGCGTGGCGTGATTGTCGATGCGCATCTGGAAGATAAAATAGGTCGGCGAGCAGAAGCCGATGCCCTTCACCTTGCCGATACCGGGCGTGTCGGGCGGCAGCGACTGGCACATATAATCCTCGTGGCAGAAATGGTCGGCCGAGCAGGCAGGACGATTACCGCGATTGACGGCGCCGCCCAGGCACTGGTCGAAATTATTGGTCGCCACGCAGGTATCGAATTTTTTGCCGCCAACCAACCCGCAAATCTCGTTCGGCATCGGCTTGCCCGTTTTGAAGGCGGTAAAGCTGCGATCCCGGTTGTCGCAGCCGCGATAGGCGACACCCGCCGGCACGCCGATCTTCGGCGGTCGGCAGGTGTAGCTGGTACGCGAAATGCCTGGCGCGAACGCCGCGAACTGGCCGGTGATGGTATAGCGGTCATTGAAAGGCTGTGCCGGGTTACTGGCGATGGACCCCGTTAAACAGGGGTGGCCGGAAAACATGTTTTCGCTATCCTTGGGCAGCAGGCATTGCGCCAGCTTGGTGCGCACGCCGGACGCGGTCGCCAGCGGCGTGCAGACGGTGCCGGCGCCGCATTGCCATGTCGCGCCGAAGCGGGCCGCATCCTGTGGCATCAGGCACGGCATCGCCATTTCGGCCGGCGAATAGGCGATTTCGCCGGCATCGTTCCATGTCGCCGGCGGCGCGAACGACAGCGGGCGGAAGCGGTTCGGTTCCTTGCCGTCGGCAGTCGCGCGCAGCCAGGCGCCGCGGCGCGGGATGTCGGCGTGGAGATGCGGGGAGATGCCGACCTCGATGCGGTTGAGCGGCGAGGTCGTCTTGTCGTCGAGGCCGATGAAATGAAAGCCGGCGGTCGAGCCCGCCTGATGGCAGCCGTGGCAGGCGCCGTTGTCCAGTCGCTCGACCAGCGCCTCGGGCGTGCGCACCAGCTTTAGCGCGGAGTAGTCGATCCCGGCGAAATCCGCGGGCTGGAACAGCGGCGTGAATGGGTGGTTGGCTTGCCTCGCGCTGCCGAAGGTCGACCACGAGACGACCTTCTTTGCCAAGAATTCGTCGGGGATTTGGTAAACGCCGAGATCGACCGTCGCGACATTGGTGCGGACATAGTCCGCAAGTTTTGCTTTCAGCGCGGTGTCTTCGGCAAGGCGTGCCGCATCGGGCGTGTTTTCCAACGGCTTTTCGCTGGCAGCCGCGCCATCGATGCCGAAGATGCGCATGAGATAGGCAGCCTGCCCGCCGAATTCGGTCTCCTGGCCGGAGGGGAAGCGGACCACCTGCGCATTGAGCTCGAGCTGCTTGAAGGTGAGCGCCGACATTTCCAGCGGGCCACCGGCCAGCCAGCCGGCATCGACGCTTTCATCGAGTTGCGGTGTCCAGCGTCCGGCGACGCCGACACAACCGCCGTCGGCATCCGGCGCGGCGCTGTAGACGGCACTGAAATTGAACGGCAGACGCGAGGCCAGAACCTTGCCGTTCTTCTTGAAGCTATAGGCGAGACGATAGACGAAGCGCACTTCGCCGCAACTCTTGTCGCCTTTCAGCGCGGAAAAATCGCGCCGATCGAGCCGATTTACGATGCCGACGAGGCGGAAGCGTGCTGCGTCGGTCTTCAGCCAGCGCATGTCCATGATGCGGCCGACATTGCCGTCGGTCACCTCATAAAGTGGCCGCCCGCCGGCCTTCATCTCGGCCCGCAATGCTGCGACGTCGCTTGCAACCGTTTCGACGATCGCGTGATAGGCCGGCGCCTTGTCGTAAAGCGTCCTCAAATCGCCCTTGCCATCGACGCCGAAAATGCCGGCGAACCCATAGCCTGTGCTATCGAGGGCGGTGAGAACGGCCGGGTCGTCGACGATCGTCAGTGGAGCTTCGGCGCGCGCGGGCTGCGCCATGAATACGGCAATAACGATCGCAACGAGCAGCGCGAACAGGCGGTTCATTCGGCAGCCATCTCGCGACCTTCGATAAGCTCGCGCAGCACCGGCACCAGTGCCACCGGCAGGTCCTCCGCGATCAGCCCCGGTCCGAAACGGCTGCCGGCCTCGGCATGGATCCAGACTGCCGCACAGGCCGCTTCGAAGGCCGGCATGCCCTGCGCCAGCAGCGCGGCAATGATGCCCGACAGCACGTCGCCCGAACCGGCGGTGGCCAGCCAAGGCGCGCCATTGCTGTTAATCGCTGCCCGGCCATCGGGGGCCGCAATCACAGTGTCGGCACCTTTGTAGACGAGAGTGGCGCTGGCCCGTTCGGCTGCGGCGCGTGCCTTGGCGAGTTTGGACAGGTCCTTGTCCCCGGCGATATCTGGAAAAAGCCTGGCGAATTCGCCGTCATGCGGCGTCATCACCAGAGCCGGCGTATTCGGTCGACGGGCGGCTTCGAACAGGGCATCCGGCGCGTCGCGAAACGAGGTGACGCCGTCGGCGTCGAGCACCAGCCCGTCGATCCCGCTGTCCTGCCCACGGGCGCCGCCGAGCACGGCCAGGGCAAAATCGCGCGTTTTCTCCCCGATGCCAAATCCCGGGCAGAGAACGAAGGCCGATGGCCGGCGGCTGCCGACGAATTCGTCCACATCCGCGACGGTGTCTACCTTGCGCAGCATGATCGAGGTCAGATGCGCCGCGTTCACCTGCATGGCGTTCGCCGGTGACAGCAAGGTGACGGCCCCTGCCCCGCTCCTGGCCGCGGCTAATGCCGACAACCGCGCAGCACCCGTCGCTGACGGCTCGCCGGAAAAGACGCCGACATGGCCGCGTTTATACTTATGGGCGTCGACGGCCGGAACCGGAAGGCCGCCAAGCCAGAGCGCCGGAATGTTCTCGAATGTCCGCGGTTGAAGCTGCGCAACGATGCTGTTGTTTATGCCGATATCGGCGACCACGATGTCGCCGCACAGCTCGCGGCCCGGAAACAGCAGGTGACCAGGCTTTTTTCGCGCAAAGGTCACGGTGGTTCGGGCGCGGAAGGCCTGGCCGAGGACATTGCCGCTCTCACCGGCAACGCCCGACGGCAGGTCGACCGCTACAACCGGCAAGTTCAGCTCCGCAGCAATCTCGATCGACTTGGCGGCGTCGCCGGACAGCGGTTTGGACAGCCCCGCCCCGTAAAGCGCGTCGACCACGATCGAGCCCGTCTTAGCAACGAAATCAGACAGCGGTCCAGCCTCGACCGGGCACTCCGAAGCAGCGAGTGCTGCATCGCTGCCGTCTGTGGGCGATCCGGACGCCCATAAAGAGACGTCGACGGCGCTCTCCCGAAGGATGCGGGCCACGACATAGCCGTCGCCGCCATTGTTGCCGGGGCCGCAAAGCACGTGGACGCGTGTTGCGTTCGAGTAGCGCTTGAGCACTACGGCAGCAACCGCAGCGCCGGCATTGCGCATCAGCCCGATGCCGTCGAATGGACCAGCGGCAATCGCCAGCTGGTCGGCCTCGGCCATTTCGGACGGAGACAGAAGTTCGTTGCTCATGCGGGCGACATGCACATCATCTCCCGAAGCATTGTCCAGTTTTTGATCCGAAGCAAACAGCGAAGGCTACGAAGCACTCCGGCAGCGCTCGGAACGACGAGTTCGCAATTCCATGGCTGCCCATGAAATATCCGATCTGCTCAATTTTTGTGCGGACGGCGGGAGCGGCGGTGTGTAGGCTCGCGGCATTCATGGCGCATCCAATGCAGCGAATGACGCGAATGTACATTCCCGCGTGGCATGCTATCCAAATCATGTGAGGCTGCCCGGCACCGCATCAACTGGCACAGTTCGTGCTTGATTGAGGCGCAAGCGGGGCTCACAACCCGTCTTTTTTGGCAGTGGAGGCCACTTTTTACATGAAAAAGATCGAAGCGATCATCAAGCCGTTCAAGCTAGACGAAGTGAAGGAAGCGCTTCAGGAGGCCGGGCTGCAAGGCATCACCGTCACCGAAGCCAAGGGCTTTGGCCGCCAGAAGGGCCACACCGAACTTTATCGCGGCGCCGAATATGTCGTCGACTTCCTGCCGAAGGTGAAAATCGAGGTCGTGCTCGGCGACGATGCGGTCGAAGCCGCGATCGAGGCCATCCGCAAGGCCGCCCAGACCGGCCGCATCGGCGACGGCAAGATCTTCGTCTCCAACATCGAGGAGGTGGTGCGTATCCGGACCGGCGAAACCGGCATGGACGCCGTCTGAATTTTCCCGTTAAAAGGCCATGTTCAAAACGTCATCACATAGGGAAGCAGGGACATGACGACAGCCAAAGACATCATGAAGCAGATCAAGGACAACGACGTGAAGTTCGTCGATCTGCGCTTCACCGATCCGAAGGGCAAACTGCAGCACGTAACGATGGATGTCGTCGAGGTCGAGGAAGACATGTTTGCCGATGGCGTCATGTTCGACGGTTCCTCGATCGCCGGCTGGAAGGCGATCAACGAGTCCGACATGGTGCTGATGCCCGACCCTGACACGGTGCATATGGACCCGTTCTTCGCGCAGTCGACCATGGTCATCCTGTGCGACATTCTCGATCCGATCTCGGGGGAATCCTACAACCGCGATCCGCGCGGCACCGCCAAGAAAGCCGAGGCCTACATGAAGGCCGAAGGCATCGGTGACCAGATCTTCGTCGGCCCGGAAGCTGAGTTCTTCGTGTTCGACGACGTCAAGTACAAGGCCGACCCCTACAACACCGGCTTCAAGCTCGATTCCACCGAACTGCCGTCCAATGACGACACCGATTACGAGACCGGAAATCTCGGCCACCGGCCGCGCATCAAGGGCGGCTATTTCCCGGTGCCGCCGATCGATTCGGCACAGGACATGCGCTCGGAAATGCTGACCGTGCTCGCCGAAATGGGCGTGCGGGTCGAAAAGCACCACCACGAAGTGGCCGCCGCCCAGCATGAGCTCGGCATCAAGTTCGACACGCTGGTCCGCAACGCCGACAAGATGCTGATCTACAAATATGTCGTGCACCAGGTCGCCAATGCGTACGGCAAGACCGCCACCTTCATGCCGAAGCCGGTGTTCGGCGACAATGGCTCGGGCATGCATGTCCACCAGTCGATCTGGAAGGAAGGCAAGCCGACCTTCGCCGGCAACGAATATGCCGGCCTGTCGGAAAGCTGCCTGTTCTATATCGGCGGCATCATCAAGCATGCCAAGGCGATCAACGCTTTCACCAACCCGCTGACCAACTCCTACAAGCGCCTGGTGCCCGGCTATGAAGCGCCGGTGCTGCTCGCCTATTCGGCACGCAACCGCTCGGCCTCCTGCCGCATTCCGTTTGGCTCATCGCCGAAATCCAAGCGCGTCGAGGTCCGCTTCCCCGATCCGGGTGCCAACCCCTATCTCGCCTTCGCCGCCATGCTGATGGCCGGCCTCGACGGAATCAAGAACAAGATCCACCCGGGACAGCCGATGGACAAGGACCTCTACGACCTGCCGCCGAAGGAATTGAAGAAGATCCCGACCGTCTGCGGTTCGCTGCGCGAGGCTTTGCAGAGCCTCGACAAGGACCGCGGCTTCCTTAAGGCCGGCGGCGTCTTCGACGACGACCAGATCGACTCCTATATCGAGCTCAAGATGGCCGAGGTGATGCGCTTCGAAATGACCCCGCATCCGGTCGAATACGATATGTATTATTCGGTGTGATCCGGATCGTTACAGCCAAATAGAAAACCCCGGCGGAGACGCCGGGGTTTTTTATTGCGATGCGATTGGAGAGAAAATCACGGCGCAGACCTGAGGTCCACGCCGCAACAAATGCTCAAGCCGCGGCCGAAACCTCGGCGCTGGTTGGAACGGAGGCGATCGTCTTCAATATCTGGGAAGCGATCTGGTAGGGGTCGCCCTGCGAGTTCGGGCGGCGATCCTCGAGATAGCCCTTGTAGCCATTGTTGATGAAGGAATGCGGCACGCGGATCGAGGCGCCGCGGTCGGCGATGCCGTAGCTGAACTTGTTCCACGGCGCGGTCTCATGCTTGCCGGTCAAACGCTTGTCATTGTCCGGCCCGTAGACGGCGATATGATCCATCAGGTTTTTGTCGAAGGCAGCCATCAGCGCCTCGAAATAATCCTTGCCGCCGACTTCGCGCATATAGGCGGTAGAGAAGTTGGCATGCATGCCGGAGCCGTTCCAGTCGGTGTCGCCGAGCGGCTTGCAGTGGTATTCGATATCGATGCCGTACTTCTCGGTCAGGCGCTGCATCAAATAGCGTGCCATCCACATCTGGTCGGCGGCCTTCTTGGAACCCTTGCCGAAGATCTGGAATTCCCATTGGCCCTTGGCCACTTCGGCGTTGATGCCTTCATGGTTGATGCCGGCGGCGAGGCAAAGGTCGAGATGCTCCTCAACGATCTGTCTGGCGACGGAGCCAACATTGCTGTAGCCGACGCCGGTGTAGTACGGGCCTTGCGGCGCCGGATAGCCGCTCTCGGGGAAGCCGAGCGGGCGGCCGTCCTTGTAAAAGAAATACTCTTGCTCGAAGCCGAACCAGGCGCCCTCGTCGTCGAGGATGGTGGCGCGCTTGTTGGACGCATGCGGCGTCACGCCATCGGGCATCATGACCTCGCACATGACGAGCGCGCCGTTGGTGCGGGCGGGATCCGGATAGACGGCGACCGGCTTCAAAACGCAGTCGGAGCTGTGGCCCTCGGCCTGCATGGTCGAAGAACCGTCGAAGCCCCACAGCGGAAGCTGGTCGAGCGTCGGAAACTCGGCATAGTCCTTGACCTGCGTCTTTCCGCGGAGGTTGGGAACCGGGGTGTATCCATCGAGCCAAATGTACTCGAGCTTGTATTTCGTCATTCTAGCCTCTCGTTGCTTGATCACCGAACCCTGGATGGTGCCGGGGCGAGCCGGCCTATCCAGCAGCCGACCTGCCGGATTAATAAAAAGCAATTCGTGTGCCATTCTCGCCGGCGAAGGGTGCGGCAAAAGTGAGGTCGCATCGGTGCAAATCGCTGGGCCGCCGCCGTGCTGCGTTCGGATCACTCACAAGCATATCTTGCATAAATAACGTGCAAATACTGATCCTTTCGTAATCATGTTGCCTAATTCGGTTGCTGAACCTATCTTGGGGAAAGGTTGAATCGGCAAGGTTCTGTCGAAGAAAGGAAACCGATAATGGAAATCACTTCCACTCGTCAGTCGGCCAAAATCCTGATGTTCCCGGTGGCAGCGCGCGCGTCTGCCTCAAATTTAAGCGGAAAGGCTAAGTTCGCGGCAGAACTTGCTTCTTTGCGCAACCGCACGGATTTCGGAAGCGCCTGGTATCATGAAGCAGCGATCGAGGAAGCGAAACAGGATCGCAAAAGCTAGGCCTTCTCCGCGTATTTGATGAATTGCAAAGCCCGGCGCGATCGCTCGCGCCGGGCTCTGTTTTGGAACCGGTACAGGCCGGCTACTGCTTGGTGTGAAGGTTTGTTCCGAGCGTATCTCTGATGAAGATCATGCCGATGATCAGCGACATCGCCGCGATCACCACTGGGTACCAGAGACCGTAGTAGATGTCGCCCTTGTAGGCGCTGAGCGCGAACACCGTCGCCGGCAACAGTCCGCCGAACCAGCCATTGCCGATGTGATAGGGCAGCGACATGCCGGTGTAGCGGATGCGGGTCGGGAACATCTCGACCAGGATCGCGGCGATCGGCCCGTACACCATCGTGACGAAGATTACGAGGATGAACAGGATGGCGATCGTCATCGGCCAGTTGACCGCGGCCGGGTCGGCAAACATGGCGAAGGGACCGCCGCCCGGTATGGTGTAGACGGTGACCTCGGGGGCTCCCGCGGCCTCATCGGCAGTCAGCAGCTTGTCCTTGATCGCTTGGTCGGTCGGGACGGTAGCCTTGTCGCCAGCGCGGATGGCTGCCGCATCGAGCTTCAGCTCGGGATTGGCCGCAATGAAGGCTTCAAGCTTCTGGTCCGGCACCTTGGCCGCTGCCCGTTTCAGCGGATAGCCGCCGTCATGAAGCGCCGTGTTTACCGCTTTGGCAAAAACAGCGTCCTTGGCCTTGGCTTGATCGCCGGCCGCAGTCGCGTCATACGACTCAACTGTCTCGTTGCCGATTTTGACCGACGCAGCAGTGCCGGGCGCTGCCGTCGTTACCACGTCATAAGGCACTGAGTTCTTGGTCAAGAAAGAGGTGGCGATATCGCAGGACGTCGTGAATTTCGCCGTGCCCACCGGATTGAACTGGAACTTGCAGTCCCCCGGTGCCGCGGTCACCGTCGCGCGCGTGTTCTGCTGCGCGGTGGCGAGCGCCGGGTTGGCTGCCCTGGTCAGCGCCTTGAACAACGGGAAGGTGCAGACGATCGCCAGTGCAAGGCCGGCCATGATGATCGGCTTGCGGCCGATCTTGTCGGAGAGCCAGCCGAACACGACGAAGAAAATCGAGCCGAACGCCAGCGCGATGGCGATCATGATGTTGACCGACTGCGCTTCGACCTTGAGCACGTTCTGCAGGAAAAACAGCGCGTAGAACTGGCCGTTATACCAGACCACGGCCTGGCCGGCGGTGAGGCCGAGCAGTGCCAGCAGCGCGATTTTTGCATTCTTCCACTGGCCGAAGGCTTCCGTCAGCGGTGCCTTGGAACCCTTGCCCTCGTCCTTCATCCGCTGGAAGGTCGGCGATTCGGCAAGTGACAACCGGATCCAGAGCGAGATGCCGAGCAGCAGGAAGGAAACCAGGAAAGGAACGCGCCAACCCCAAGCGGCATAGGTGTCCTTGCTCATCGAGCCCTGGACGATCAGGATGACGATCAGCGACAGGAACAGGCCGAGCGTCGCCGTCGTTTGGATCCACGACGTGTAGTAGCCGCGACGGTCGTCGGGCGCATGTTCGGCGACATAGGTCGCGGCGCCGCCATATTCGCCACCGAGCGCCAGGCCCTGCAGCATGCGCAGGATGATCAGGATCACCGGCGCGGCGATGCCCCAGCTCGCATATCCGGGCAGAAGTCCGACCAGGAAGGTCGACAGGCCCATGATCGTCATGGTGACGAGGAAGGTGTATTTGCGGCCGACGAGATCACCGATGCGGCCGAACAGCAGGGCGCCAAACGGGCGCACCAAGAAACCGGCCGCAAAGGCGAGCAGGGCGAAGATGTTGCGTGTCGCTTCCGGCGCCGACGAGAAGAAGGTGGCGCCGATGAAGGCGGCCAACGAGCCGTAGAGATAAAAATCGTACCATTCGAAAACGGTGCCGAGCGAGGAAGCGAAGATGACCTTCTTCTCCTCGCGCGTCATGCCGCGGCTTGTTTTGCCGGCGGTCGATGCCATTGCCATGAGCGTATCCTCCCGTGTGAAATCCGTCCGTCCTCGATGCTGCGCGTCATCGTCCGCGTTTCCTCGCAACGCAGACTCAGTGCAGCCACCGGTGCAAAAAATGACAGAAAGCGCCGTCCAGAGGCAGACCGCCTTTGGGATTATGACTTTGGTCTAATGTGCAGTGCGAAATAGCAGGCGGTGCCGTCAGCCTTTGAGAGCTTCGAGCAGTCCGACTGCCGCCATCATGTCGCGCTTTCGGGCAGCGCGGCGCGCGACGGCCTGGGCATCATGGCCCCATTGCTCGGCCTGCCAGTCCTCGTCGACATGGCCGGCAGCCCAAGCCGCCTCGCCGTCTAGCTCGCCGAAATCGACAGCCAGCGCCAGCAGCGCCGATCCAGTCAGCGAGGTCATGACGTGGATGGCGGCAAGGCGCAGCGGATCGGCACGCTGGGCAAGATGCTGCCCAAGCAGCGCGATACTCTCGCGCGGCTGCTCGACATGGATCACCCCTTCGGCGAGATGGAACCGGGCGCCGAGCGCGCTGCGCGCCCAGTCGATGACCGGATCCCAATGTTGGTTCTGCCGGTCGACCAGCCCCTGTGGTGCATCGGCGCGGTAGCAGAGCAGATCGGATGAGGCGAAGCGCAGGATGTCCTCCAGCACCGCCTGGGGATCACTGGCGACGCCATCGATTGCGGTGTTGACCAGACGCATCACCGGCATCGTCACCGGGTCGATGATCTCCTCTTGTGCGGCGAATTCCTCGGCGACGAGAGCGGCCGCCTTTTCGGTCGGCAGCGCCAGCAGCGCCTTGGCCGGCGTATGGACGGGTTTGCCATCGAGATGGACGGCAAAACCATCTTCGACCGGCGTGACCGAGACGGCTTTGTAGAAGCGTTTCGGCAGGTGCGTCTTCATCTGGATTTGGGCACGGCGTACCGGATCCGGATCGGAGAGCTGCTTTCCCGCTTCGAGGTCGTTCAATATATCGCGCATGCTCATCCGGGGCTTTGTTTTCGGGCCGGCCGGTTGACGACGATAAGACCGGCGGCGATGAGGCCGAGTGCCAGGAAGATACGAACGGTCAACGGCTCGTTCAAGAACACGGCGCCGCAGAGCACGCCGAAGACCGGCGACAGGAAGGTGAAGCTCGACAGTCCAGATGCAGGGTAGCGCCGCAGCAGCCAGAACCACAGCACATAGGTGAAGGCGACGACATAGACGGCCTGGAACAGCAGCGCCAAGGTCGGCAGAAGGGTAAAGCTGCGGACGGGCGGCCCGGCAAAGGGCATCACCAAAATGCCGACGACAGCGGCCCCGGCCAGCTGATAGAGCAGCAGCTTTTCGGCGCTTGCCTCCACCAGTTTCGACCGCTTGATGACAATGTTAGTCACGGCCCACAGAATGCCGGCGCCGAGACTGAGCAAGTCGCCGCTCAGCGTCGCGCCGCCATTGGCGCTAAGCTTGTCTGAAAACACCGCAACCAGCCCGGCGAAAGCGAGCAGCAGGCCAATGAGCTTGCGCGCCGTGATGCTTTCGCCCAGCAGGAAATGGCCGCCGACCAGCATCCAGAACGGCATGGTGTTGACCAGCAAGGTATTGCGCACAACCGTCGTGTGCTCGAGCCCGACGTAAAGGAACAGGAACTCGAGACCGAAAAGCGCACCCGCCAGAATTCCGGCGACAAGGGTTTTGTCGGGCGTGAACAGCGCAATGCCGCGCCAGCGGCACCAACCGAAAACACACAGGCCGCCGATCACCGAGCGGGCGATGGACAGGAAAACAGGGTCGTAGCCGGCATACGAG